>WAOH01000099.1 GCA_015521385.1 Thermoproteota archaeon | reverse complement strand
GTCCTGAAGAGGGCCGGGGTCGTCATGGATCCAGCCACCGGCGGGCCGGTGGTGAACGACAGGCTCGAGACCACGCTGCCCGGGGTGTTCGCCGCCGGTAATTCCCTGATAATAAACGATCTGGTGGACTACGCCGTCGAGCAGGGTAGGACGGCAGCCAGGGGTGCCGAGGAATTCGTCAGGGAGGGCGGCATTCCAACGAGGAGGTGGATCAGGGTCAGGAGTAAAGGGAATGTCAGGTTCGTCGTCCCGCACATGCTGGCAGGGGACAGGGACGTGTGGCTCTACGCCAGGGTGTCGAGGCCAGTGGAGAACGCGCTGGTGGAGGTGCCCGAGATCGGCCTGAGGAGGAAGGTGCCCGTGCTCAAGCCATCGGAGATGCTCAGACTCAGGGTAGGTGCCGGGGTGGAGGGAGAGAGGATCACGCTGGTGATCGGATGACTGTCTACAGGTTCACCTGCGTGATCTGCCCGCTGAGCTGCTCGGTGGAGGTGGAGGTCGAGGAGGGCAGGGTCAGGGATGTCAGGGGATTCAGCTGCCCGCGCGGGAAGGAGTGGGCCGTGGAGGAGGTCCTATCCCCGAGGAGGGTGGTGATGACCGTGGTGAGGGTGAGGGGTGGAGAGGAACCGGTCGTCAGCGTGAAGACCGACTCACCCATTCCGAAGGACAGGATACGTGAGCTGATGAGTTACCTAGCCACCCTAGAGGTGGAGGCCCCCATCTCGGTGGGTCAGGTCCTGGTAGATCGCCCTCTGGGCTTGGAGACGAGGATCGTGGCGACCAGAAGCGTGAAAAGATCCGGTGCTTAAGAGGGGGTATGCCTAGAGTATCCCCTTGAGGACCTGGCAGTACTGCCAGTCTCGACAGTCGCGCGATCACTCCAGCAGGTACCTCATGCCGCGGAACGATCTCGGCAGCACCAGCACCATGATTGCATCCACGCCCCCCAACAGGATTGAGGCCGTGATCAGGGACTCGGCGTTCACCACCAATCCCCAGAAGACTTGAGCCACCACTACAACCAGCAAGGGGATTATGAGGATGCCGGCGCCCTGCTGGGCCTCCTTCACGCTCCTCACCCTGGAGGATAGGGCGCAGGTTATCGCCACGGCCAAGAAGGAGTACAGGGGAGACAGGAGAAATACCACGATTATCCACTCGGGTCCCGGCGGGAACCATGGGCCGTTGAACACATCTGAGGAAAGTAGGTTAACCGTGGGCACCATCAGCAGGAAGGTCGCCCAAGAGGAGATAACTCCGGGAATGAGTGCTGCAAGCACCTTGCCGAGGAGAAGCTCCCTCTCATCCAAGGGAGCAGCGAGCAATAGTTCCAGGGTTCCCCTCTCCCTCTCACCGGCGAACCCATCAGCGGCGAGTATGGTGGACACCGCCAATGGGATCACTAGGAAGATGAGGGGCACGACTGCCTGGAAGGCGAAGTAGAGGGATCTGGCCAGATCCCCCTCCACCCTCAGGGGGAAGGGTACGTTGACGGGGATGAGCACCTCACCGGTCGCCTTGGCCGTGTAGATCAGGATGACCGGCAGCACGACGCCGAAGTAGGCGACGAGGAAGGCTGATGGAGCGATCATCCAAGTTCCCCTCAGAGCCTCCCTCCAGTCCTTCCTAGCCACTGCCAGAACCCTGTCCCACCTCATCCTTGATCACCCTGACGAAGAGCTCATCCAGCTCGGGCCTCACCACGCTGATCTCGAGGATTCGACCTCCCGCCCTGACGACCACCTCGCTAATCGCGGGGACCGCTTCCTCCGGATCCTCAACCTCTATCAGGATCTCCCTGCCCCTTCGCTCCACGGTGATGACTCCGTTGATCGAGCGGATGGCATTCAGGATCGCATCACTCACCTCCTGAACCAGCAACCTGACCCTGGGAGGTCCCGAGAACTTCCTTGACAGCTCGTCCACGGAACCCATCGCCAGCAGCCTGGTGTTGATCACGGCCACCCTGTCGCAGAGCTGCTGGACCTCCCACAGGTTGTGGGAACTCAGCAGGACGGTCTTGCCCCTGGCCGCCATATCCCTTATCAGGGACCTCATCACCTCGGCGCTCATCGGATCCAATCCTGAGGTGGGCTCGTCCAGCAGGAGGACGGGAGGATCGTGGAGGAGAGCCCTGACTATTGAGACCCTCTGCTTCAAGCCCTTGGAAAGCTTGGAAACGGGTTCGTCCGCCCTGTCCTTGATCTCCAGCCTGTCGAGCAGCTCCCTGATCTGGGGGAGGGGTTCCTCGACCCCGTAGAGGCGGGCGAAGAAGAGGAGGTTCTCCATGACCGTGAGCCTCTCGTACAGGGAGGTCCTCTCCGGCAGGAGACCCACGCTGGCCTTCACGAGCAGCGGTTCCTCCCTAACGTCGTGGTCGTTCACCCTGATTTCCCCGGAATCGGGAGGTATTATGCAGGCGAGCACCCTTATCGTGGTCGTCTTACCGGCGCCGTTCGGCCCCAGAAGTCCGAATATCTCTCCCCTTCGAACGGAGAAGCTCAGGTCCCTGACGGCGACCTTCTCCCCGTATGACTTGGTGAGGCCCCTGACCTCTATCACGGTGCCACCTTACTACATTATGTAGTAGGTTCTATATATTCGCTGGGTTGCGCGGGCGTGGGGCGCGATTCACTTAAATTGCTACTACGTCCTGTAGTATGATGGGAAGGGAGCCGCTCGAACCTAGAGTTATGGAGATCCTCTTTCGGAGAGGCAAGGCCACCGTGAGGGAGGTTCTCGAGGAGATAAACAGGGAGAGGGGGAAGGATCTCTCGCTCACCACCGTCAGCACCGCCATAAACAGGCTTTACAGGAAGGGCCTCCTCACGAGGGAGAGAGCCCGAGGAAAGGGCGGCATACACTTCATCTACAGGCCAGCGGTGACCAAGGAGGAGTACGAGCGCATGATGGTGAGGGATGCCATCGACAGGCTCTCCCGCCTGCTGGGGAGGGTCGCGCTCCACAGGTTCGTCGAGGAGAGCACCAGCCGGCTCAGCGAGGAGGAGCTCAGAGACCTCATGAGGAAGATTGAGGAGAGGCGCAGAAAATGATGATCTACGTCCTCGCGACGGCCTGCCTGCTATTCCTCCTCTCACTCACGCTTGACTCCTGGATCCTCCTCCTGCTATCCCTGTCAGCGGCCCTCCTCCCGTTAGTGGAGGTACTGATGGGCCGGGCGGTGCTCTCCCTCATGAGGGTTCGGCTGCTCCCCAGAGATCACGAGCTGTACCGGCTATTGGATTTCGTCCCCGCGGGATGGGAGGTGATGCTGGGAGTGCGTCGGGGCCCTCCGGCAGCATACGCGGCGCAGACTGGGTTCAGGAGCGGTGTCGTCGTGCTGAACGACGGCATCTTGGATATTCTGACTGACGATGAGCTAGGAGCCGTGCTGGCTCACGAGGTCGGCCACCTGGTGGAGCACCACTCCCTGATAAGGATCGCGGCCCTAGCGCTTAGCGTGATCAACATCCCCGTTGGAACGATGCTGGGTGCCGCCCTCTCGAGGAGGCTGGAGTACAGGGCTGACGAGTTCTCCGTTGTCTCTACCGGAAGTCCCCATTCCCTAGCCTCGGCACTGGTGAAGGTGGTGGCGGCGCGGTCGGGTTACTCCATACTTTCCGGATTCTCCCCGTCCCTCAATAACGTCCTGGCCCTGTTCTCGTGGACCCCCTCTCTAGAGAGTCGGTTGAGGAGGATCGAGGAGTTTTCTTCTAAGGTATGCTCTCGGTAACTCGCGAATATCGCTTCACCGTTTCCCTCGCCCTCACTTCATTGAGACAATACCCATCAGTTTATAAGGCACGCTGAGGAGATGAGCAGGTGCTTCTTTGTTATTCAGCGAGATGGTATTCGCTAGACCACTTTTATTCGCCAAGAAGTCGAGATTTGTTGGGTACAGGGATCCCTGCTCTGGGCAGAAGGTCTCGAGGGAAGACCTAGCTTCCAAGATGATAATGGCCGCCCTTCATTG
>WAOH01000098.1 GCA_015521385.1 Thermoproteota archaeon | reverse complement strand
GTTTCGGCGTTCGGGGTGAGGAGTTCGGCGTCGGGCCTCATCACCAAGAAGAGGACGGCAGCGTCGTGTCCCTCACCCACGGCCCGGATGAGGTTCATGACATGCCTCCTCCCCCTCTCGGTGGGGGCATCAGGGAACAGGGCCACGCCGTTCCTGACCAGCGTGCACCCCTTCACCTCCAAGTAGAGGAGCTTTCCGGGAAACTCAAGCAGGAAGTCGACCCTGCTGTCCCCATACCTCACCTCCCTCCTCAACGAGGTGAAACCGTGGAGCTCAGGTAGGAAACCCGAGAGGAGCAGCTCCATCGCGAGTTCAGAGTGGAGGCCCGAATTGACGACTGTCCACACCCTTCCGTCCCAGACCAAGAGGACCTCGCAGTCCGTCTTCCTCCCGGGATTGGACCTCTCGAGGTAGACCACCGGCGCCCCCCTCACGAGGAGTTCCTTGAGCCTTCCTGGGTCCCTCACGTGGCACCTTCTCCTCCCGTCCTTCGTGTCGAGGACCGCCAAGAATCGGTTGGGTCTCTCGAGGAATCTGCCGCCACCCAGTTTGCCTTTTATGAACATATGGGCACCCATACGGCCAACATTTTTATGAATTCCCCGCGTGAAGGCCCGTGAGTCCTATGAGCTGGTTCAAGAGGGAGATCGCGGAAGGAGTTACCCTAGTCAGGATCCTGAACACGAAGCTCCCGAGGTTCGAGAACTTCTGGCCAATCCCCAATGGAACCTCATACAACTTCTACGTTGTGGAGGGAAGCGACGGGACTGCCCTCATAGACGGGGCGGACTTCAGATTCTCCAAGGAGTTCTTCGAGGCTCTGGAGAACATCGTGAGGGTCGAGGATTTGAGGTACGTGGTCACGCAGCACACCGAACCCGACCACTCCGGCACCCTAGCTGAGGTGATGAGGAGGGCGGGGAGGGCGATCCTCCTAGGAACTAAGCAGGCCCTTAGCATAGGGGAGGCGCTGGCGGATTTCCCAATGGACAGGGTCAGGGAGGTTAAAGATGGAGACGAGGTGAGCCTGGGGAACAGGACCCTGCGCTTCGTCCTCTCGCCGATGGTCCACTGGCCCGACACCATGCTCACCTACCTGGTGGAGGAGTCCATCCTCTTCACATGCGACCTGTTCGGATCCCACGGAGCGAGCGACAAGGTCTTCTACGACGAGGAACCGGACTCCTTCGAGCTGCTGGATTACTACGCCTCCATACTCATGCCCTACCACGCAATGGCGGCGAAGGCGGTGGCCAAGGTCAGGGAGCTGGGACCTAAGATAGTGGCTCCCTCCCATGGAGCCCTCCACAGGGACATCGAGTGGTTGCTGAGTACCTATGAGAGGTGGACCGCTTGGAAGCCTCTCAAGAGAGCCCTGATAGTCGTGGGAAGTCAGTATGAGAACACCGCCAGGGCGGCCGAGGCGGCGGCCGAGGGTTTGAAGGAGGCCGGTCTCGAGGTCGTCATGGTGGACAGCGCTGAGATCGATCCCGACGACCTACTCGTCCACACGCTCGAGGCCGCCGCGATACTCGTGGCCACCTCGACGCACAACGGTCATCCGTTCTTGGGGGTCACCTTCTACTTGGACCTGCTCAGGGAGTACAGGCCCAAGAACAAGGTGGCCGCCGTGCTGGGGTCCTTCGGGTGGGGAGGCGGCGGAACTAGGGCCGTGAAGAAGGAGCTGGAGGCCCTCTCCATACCGGTGGTTGGCGAACTGACGTTCAAGGGGAGGCCCAAGGAGAGCGACCTCACCAAGGCCAGGGAGCTGGGTAAGAAGCTGGGAGAGGAAGCCCTGAAGCTCCTATAGGTGATTGTGATAGCCGGAGACGCTGTATCTTACCTGAAGCTGGCTAGGAGGCTAAGCGCCCTAGCCGTGATAGGGAGTTTCGTTTACATAGGGATCGGACTGGTCTCCCTCCTGCTCAGGTGGTATCAGGTCCACATGCACTTCATGGGGATGGGCGTGGTGACATTCGCCGCCGGCGTTAACATCTCGTTCTGGACCTCGGTCACTAGGAGGAGGGGTTCCGTCCCAGCAACGGTCCTCCACGCGCTCGCGCTCCTTTCCCTACCGGCCGGATCGCTGCTGGGGTGGGGAAAGGTAGTGGTCGCGTTGGTCTCCCTGACAGGGCTCCTTTTCCTCCTACCATTGAGGAGAAGGTCTCTTGTTTATCTGCTGGAGCTGTATTCCTTTCTATCCTTGCTCTTCACGGTTTTCGGGAGCTATCAGGGTATCGGGGCATGGGTCGCGGTGGAATGGGCCTATCCCGTCCCGCTCATATACGCGGTGACCCTCCACGCCCTCCCCAAGACCTACAGGTACAGGGCCAGCCTTCCCCTCGCCCTCACGACGATCGTCCTTCACGCGCTCGCTCTCGCTGGCCTCAGCTCGAGCAGGCACCTCATGTGGGCGAGCATGCTCACCTACTTGGGAGCGGCCAGGCTGGATCTCGCTTACCTCGAGCTCAAGTCAGTCAAGGTGAGGGGGGCCTTACCGGCCCACCGCTACCTGATAGCAGGTTACCTGCTCCTCGCCCCTCTGCTGGTCCTGTCCTGGTTCATCCCTGTTGACGCCCTAGGGCTCCTGCACATACTCCTGATAGGATTCGTGGGTCTCCACATATACGCCCACGCGCCCATGATGATCCCAGTGCTTCTGGGGATCAGGAACGCGAAGAGGTTCAACTACCCCGCGCTGATCCTGCTGATGCTCGCGGCCCTTTCATGGCCGTTCAACAGGGAAGTTGCCCTTTACTTCCTGTCAGGGAGCCTCTTCCTAGCAGTTTACATAGTGAAGCCATGAGAAAGCTGCAAGATTGCTGCCGAGGAAGGCCACTCCTTCTTTAATGTCCCTTTCTGCAAGTGGACCGGTGTTCTCGGGAACCACCTGATACCGAGGACCTCGCCAGCCCTGGCATTCCCGCTCGCGTGGTTCCACGCCCATCACGCCCCCTCCTTGGAGACCTCCTGAAACACCCTCTGCAGCTCTCTGAGCAGCGAGAAGGGGTGTTCCTTCAGCCTGCTCCTCGGCACCTTGGCCTCGATGGCCAGCATCGACTCGAGGAGGGCCAGCCCCCTCGCTACACCCCTGAATCTTCCCGCCGGTCCGAAGATCATGAAATCGGCGCCCCTCATCCTCAGATACGAGAGGGCCGCCGTTAGCATCGGGTATGCCTCGTCTCCGTACCTCTTTCGGCTGAGGAAGGCCAGAGCATTCGCCGGAGCGCATCCCACGACGTATCCTCTAGACCTGAGGAAGCTCATGGACTCGGCCACCGAGGCCAGGGAGGCGGGATCGAGTACGACGACGTCAACGAGGAACTCCTCGATCCCAGCCTCCTCCGCCTTGGGTATCAGCTTCTCCTCGAGAAGGGAAAGTTTAAACTCGGGTTTGAGGCTCTCCAGCGCGTTTTTCGGATCGAAGGCCACCAGAACGGCCCTCCTTATTCCGGAGGACCTTATCGCATCCAGCTCCTCCTCGGTGCTGTCGGGGTATATGGCGTTGGCTATAGCGAGGTCGGATAGGCCGAGTTCTCCAGCGACCCTGTAAGCGTGCGCCCTTACCTCCGGGTCTATCCCGTCCACCAAGAGGGGAACGTTGAATCGCGAAGCGAACTTAAGGTAGGGTTCTACGGCTTTCCTGCTTGTTATAATGACGTCCAGGGCGTATGGGAAGTTCAGCTCGTAAGCCAACTTCAGGTCGGACTCGATGAGTCTCTCCTCCGCCTCCTCGTCGAAGATGCCCCTTTCATGATCCTTTACCCTCCTGTCTCCCCTGTAAAAGATCGATCCTATCATCAGGGGAGGGTTCTCCCCTAACCTCCCTCCCAGGCGCATGCGCTAACCTCCCAAGATCTCCAAGATCCTCGAGTGGTCCCTCGGCGAGCTTATTATAACGCCCCTGACGAGTCCGGATTCCCTCAACCTGTCCATGAGCTCCCTGTAGTCCACCTCCAGCACCTCCTCTATATCCATCGCCTTGAGCACAGACTCGTCCATCTCGGCCAGGGTGAGCATCAGCATGGTGTAGAGGGGCGTGTTCCCCACGAAGTCCGCCACTGGATGGAGGTCCTCCACCCTCTGTATGGGTTGGGTGACCACGAAGTCAGCTCCAGCTTCCAACTTGGCCCTGAGCCTCTCTCCGGGCCTGAGGGAGGTGGCCACCCCGAGCTTCACCCTGACACCCCATTCCCTCACGAGCCTGATCGCCCTCACCGCATCGAGGCCCGTGGGCCTACCCACGCTGGGAGGGTCGCCGCCCACGAGAAGGACCCTCTCCATGCCCAACTCCACCAATCCCATCATCTCGGATAGCAGGGCCAGCTCGTTCCTGTCCATTAACCTGTAATTGGGGACCGCCTCCATCCCTATGTTCCTGAGCAGGACGGCGAGGGCAAGTGATGATGGGGCCGGCTTGCCGAAGGGAGAGTCGGGTATTGATATGAAGTCCACCTTTCCGATGAGGGGAGAGACCCTCCTGAGGAACCTCGGCTTGGGGGAGGGTGGGACCTCAACTCCTATCTCCAATCAGACCACCTCCATCACTGGGGACACTATCTCCTGCCTGTTCACATCCACCAATCCCTTTGGGGTCAGCTTCAGCTTTGGGATCACGGAGAGGGCCAGGAAGGAGAGTTCCATGAACGGATCCTCCCTATCACCTCCAAGGGATCTGTACTCCCGGTGGAGGCTTTCCTCCAAAGAGACCACCTCCTCAGCAGGTCTATCGGACATGAGCCCACCGACGGGGAGCGGCAGGAGGGAAATTAGCCTACCATCGGACACGACGGCCTGACCGCCTCCCACACGCTCGAGCTCGCGGGCGGCGATGACCATGTCCCTCAGGT
>WAOH01000097.1 GCA_015521385.1 Thermoproteota archaeon | reverse complement strand
CCCATGAACCTCCCATCCAGGAACTCCTTGGCGGCCAGCGCCTGCAGGATGGCGCACTCCCTCTCATCCAGCGTGACGAGCACATCGTCCACGTTGGGCTGGGACGCTCCTAGCCTGAAGAGGTTGACCGATATCCTCACAGCCTTCTTCAGGTCCAGGGTCGGGAGCCAGAAGCCCTCTATGTACCTCCTGAACCTCCTCTCCACGTCGAAGTTCCTCAGCAGGTGGGAGTACGTGGACCCGAAGGTGAAGTCGCGCCATCCCGTGACGTTCCTGAGCACCTCGGGATTCAGGAGCATGAGGCCGTTGATGAGGCTCCACTCCCCGTGGAACCAGAGCGTCGAGCTGCTGTAGAACACCCTCTGGGCGAGCACCAAGTCCATGCTCATCCTGAGCATGCCCCTGACCCTCTTCCTCACCTTCTTGTTCACCTGCCTGCTCTTGCCCAGGGACATCATCACGAGGACGCCGTCCACCGAGGAGAAGATGTTGTCGTACAGCCTGTGCTCCGACACGTCGGGCTTCCTCATCTTCAGCTTGAGAGGGGATATGAGCTCCCTGATCAGGTCAGCTGGCATTTCCTCAATCGGCGCGGGGAAGTACACCTCCGAGAAGAACCTCGATGCGTAGAGCCGGGGCACCCCCTTTGACACGAGCTGGTCGTTTATCACCCCCTTGAACTCGTCCGCCATCTCCGGCCACTCTGAGGCGAGGCGGTAGAGATCGCTGGGCAGACCGGTACCGATATCGACTGTCTTGGACAGCCTTATGGATCCGAGACCGGAGGTGTAGGTCCTCTCCTCCAGGATCACGTCATTCAGGGTCCGCCTGACCTTCCTCCCGATGAAGCCCGGGCAGGGGTTCTCCACCGTGGGGAGCGAGTCCTCCAGCTTTCTTCCCAGGAGCTCGGAGCAGTTGTTCGCTAGCTTCATTCCCTCCCTGATCGCGTACTCCTCGATCCCCTCGCTCCCCGAGCTGGCGCCACCGAGGGGCGAATTCCCGCTGATGGGCAAGAACTCCGGGTTCAGGTAGACCTTTCCCAGCGTCAGTGTTACCCTCAAGTTTCCCTCCAAGTAAGCCCGACCTATCCAACAAAAATTTCACCTCTTCCGGCGGTGGTGAATAGATCGATCAGGCCCCAGCGGCGCTAATGCCGTGACCGGGATGCGAAGGCAGGCACCTTCGCTCTTCCACGTATTTTAGTATCCACGCCCACCCCCGAATAGAGGGAGAATTGAGGACGATCCTGGTGGGGATCGAAGATCTGGGAGTGAGGCTGACCGAGAGGCTGCTGTCCACCGCCAGGCGATCGGCGTCCGTTGGGAGGGGAACGAGGCTCGTACTTGAGACGTTCTTCGTCGGTGGATCAGGGGAGGGGGACAGAGAGAGGCTGAGGGCCTCCTACGAGCTGGACGGCGTCCCCCTGGGAGAGAGGGACCGCCTAGTCGAGAACCTCAGTCCCGGGGTTCACAAGGTGAGGATAGTCCCCAAGAAGGCGGGAGTCATATACCCCGAGGTGAAGGGGGAGCTCAAGGTAGAGCCCGACGACGAGGAGGTGAGTGCCGTTGCCGAGGTCTACCACTACGCCATTCCAAGGGTGAGGGTCGCGAGGTGGTTTGAGCCCCTCGTCTACATGATGATCGCCGGGATGGTGGGCCTCGCCCTAGGAGCCCTCAGGATGGCCGTTTACGACCCGGAATTCATCTCCATCTACCTGAAGTTCCTCCTGATGTCTTCCGTCCCCGCGACCGTCCTCCACTTCCTCCTCTTCTTCAGGAGGGATTTCCGGGATCAGCCAGCGGACAGGGACCTGAGGCTGCTCCTCGCCGTCTATCTCGCGTACGTGACCGGCCTAGGGGCGGCCTTCCTGATGGACTACCTCTACCTGACCTACCCGCACCTCCCACTCCCCTTCAGCTTCCCCCTCGCTGGGATGCTCGAGGAGGAACTGGTCGTCCTCCTCCTGGGCAGTTACGGCTCGCTCATGGGTCTGGTCGTCTGGCTGCTTAGGGAGTTCGGGGCTGCGCCCGAGGTCCTCGCACCAGAGAGCTGGACATCCGTGAAGAGGAGACTCATTCTGATGCTCCTGGCCTCGATGGCGACCGGAGGGGTTATAGCAGCCACCGTGACCTCACTCCTACTCGCTCCGTGGGGCATGCGTCTGCTCCTCCCGTCGCTGGTGATTCCCTTCATCTCCCTCGCCAGCGGGGCCGCAGCGGGGTTCGTCGCGGAGTACCTCTCCAGGGGGAGGAGGTGGGACCTGGCCTCGCCGCTCCTCTCCGCAGCCGGCATCTACACGATCACGCAGGTCACCCTCAGCTACGTGGCGAGCTACTCTTCCCTCCTGTGGCTGCCCATCTCCCCCCTCGAGCCGCTCACGGGGCTCAACCTGGGATCTCCACTGGCCGGGGTCGTGGTCACCCTCCTGCTCCTGAGGAGGGTGGAGAAGATAAGGGAACCGTGCCTGTGC
>WAOH01000096.1 GCA_015521385.1 Thermoproteota archaeon | reverse complement strand
GGATATGGGGCGACCCCGCTGAGGGTCAGTGGGACATCTACACCGGCGGATGGATAACCACCGCTGTAAGCAGAGATGACTCCGACAACTTCCTGTTCTTCTACACGCCCGATGGACTGCCTGGGTTCCCGCTCTGGGATGCGTACAAGCCTTCGCCTGAGTTCTACGATGTTGCTAGGAAGCTCGCCTACAGGCAGTTCAAGAGTATAGAGGAGAGAAACGAGCTCATGAGGAAAGCCATCGAGCTCTCACTCAAGGACTCTGTGAGGGTATGGCTCGTTGATCAGACTGCAGTCTGGGTGAGGAGGAAGGGCCTCTTCCTCATAGCCGACTACGCTGGAGGATATCCGACTCCCATATGGGCCCTGACCATGAACAGGGACGAGAAGATGGGTGGTACCGCTAGGATAGCCAGCGCTGAGGTCATATCCGATCCTTGGAACCCCGTCGCTCCGTCCGATGCTATATACGACACCATGCTCTATGACTACGGAGTGACCGAGGCCGCGTTCTCGCTGCACCCGAAGACCGGATTGCCCATACCGATAAACGTCAAGACCGTGCAGATGTGGGCCAAGAAGGGCCTGCTGACCTCCGCCAACGAGGAGACCAAGGACTGGTTCAACCTGACGTTCGTTGACGAGGTGACCGTGCCTCCCGACGCTTGGTACGGATGGGATGTCGAGAACCAGAAGATAGTCACCGCTAAGGAGGCCGGCGTCACCACGGCCAACGTGAAGTTCATCGTCGACTATGGTGATGTGCTGAACAGAACCGTGTACCACGACGGTACAAAGAGGACGCTTGCTGACTTCATAATACCGTGGATCCTGACCTTCGAGAGGGCCGATCCCAAGAGTCCGTGGTACGACGAGTCATCTGTGCCCAACTTCGAGGTGTACAGGGAGAACTTCGTTGCTTGGAGGATAGTAAGCCTCGAGCCTCTCAAGATAGAGTACTACGTGAATGAGGTGCAGTTGGATGCTGAGATAATCGCAGCTGACTACACCCTGTGGCCAGACATGCCTTGGCACACGATAGCCATCGGTATGCTCGCCGAGAAGAACAGGGAGGCAGCGTTCTCCTCATCCAAGGCCGACAAGCTTGATGTGGAGTGGATGAACTACATAGCCGGACCGAGCTTGAAGATACTCGAGAAGTACGTTAACGAGGCCTACGAGGAGGGATACATACCGTTCAAGAACTTCATGGAGAAGTACGTGACCACCGCCGAGGCGAAGAGGAGGTACAAGCTCTACAAGGAGTTCTACGAGAAGTACGGCCACTTCTGGGTCGGCGATGGACCGTACTACCTCGAGAAGGTCGATGCCGTAGCCCACACCGCTCTCCTGAAGGCCGTGAGGCTCCTGCCTTACACCATAGAGAAGCCCGCCAGGTTCCTCAGCGAGTTCATGATATACCCGTTCGAGATAGTGGCCTTTGGATTCGACAAGAACATCGTCTGGAAGTACTACCCAGCCGCTGACATAAAGTCCGGTCCCGAGGGCGTCAGCCTCGTGGTGGGAGGCCCGAGGGTCAACATACACACTAGGGTAGCCTTCGAGGAAGCTGGCATCAAGTTCGAGGACAACAAGATGATAGTGCCAGGCGCCGGCACCTACGAAGCTAGATGGGCCAAGATGGACCACGGAATAGCCATACTGATCGGAGACAACCTGTACGTCGCTGGAATAACGAGGTTCGGTACCGAGGCTGCGCTGCTGTTCGTGAAGGAGCACAGGCTCAACAAGGCGCTCGTCATAGTCAAGTGGGAAGACAAGAACGGCAACGGACAGGTGGATCTGGACGAGATAACTGCCGTATTCGAGAAGCTCTGAACTCTCCTCTTTTTCCTTTTTAGAGAGGCCTCAGAGCCTTAGATCAACTTTTTTATATTCATGCGGAAGGACATCCCTCGGCGAAGAGGATGAAGGTGCCGCCTGTAGTTAAGGTACTCGTAAAGCGAGCGCTCATACTGTTCGTAATAGTCCTCATCGCTACCTATATCACCATCCTAGTCGCTAACGTTGGAGGATACATAGACGATCTCAAGAAGAAAGAGATAGAGTTTCAAGTGGCCCAAGCAGTTCAGAACAATCCACAGTACAAGGACCTTTCTCCAGCGGAGAAAACGGCACTAATCAAGAAGCTAGCACAGGTGGAGATAAAACGGCAGGGCTTGGACCAGCCATTCATAATTAGAAGCTTCCGGTACTTGTGGGACGCGATAACACTAGATCTAGGACGAGCAGAGAAGATGACCAGCGACTCAGGTTCCCGTTCCGTCAGGATAATTATCCTAGAGAGATTGCCCCAAACCATATTGCTATTCACAACCGCCACCGTGATCAACTTCTTCATAGGCCTGTTCGGGGGGTTATCCCTCTCAAGGAAGTTTGGCTCGTTTCTAGACAAGCTCGTGATATACCTGTCTCCGACCTCCGCAATACCAGGGTGGTTCTACGGGATATTCCTGATCATGATCTTCTATACTTGGCTGCATGTGCTCCCTCCAGGAGGTCTCGTAGACTACCCACCGCCCCCGGATCCCGTGGGCTATGTGTTGAGCGTGTTGAAGCACATGATACTTCCCCTGCTCTCTTGGGTAGTCTCCAGCTTCTTCATAGGGATCTATAGCAACAGGACTTTCTTCCTGCTCTATTCAACGGAGGACTACGTGGAGGTAGCTAAGGCAAAGGGATTGCCCCCGAGGCAGATTGAGAGGAGGTACATCCTGAGACCCGCTTTGCCTCCGATAATAACGCAGTTCGCCTTCGCTGTCGTATTCTCTTGGAGCGGAGCCATAATCACCGAGACCGTCTTCAACTGGCCGGGGCTCGGTCTAGCCTACTATCAAGCCATTAACTTGGTGGATGTGCCTGTCATAGTGGGAATCACGGTGGTATTCGGCTACCTCATAGCAGCGACGGTGTTCATCCTAGAGATCCTGTACGGGTTGGTGGATCCGAGGATAAAGGCCGGGATGGGTGAGGCGTTATGAGTGTCGTGTCAGAAGAGCTATCTCTCAAGGGAGTCGTCAGGGAGCTCTTATCGTATAAGAGCGCAATTCTGGGGCTTATAATACTGGCAGGGCTGATAATCCTATCCATATACGCCGTCCTCTTCACCCCCTTCGCGAAGAGCGGTGCGTTGTGGAACGATCAGCAGGTTTGGCTCAAATACCCAAGGACTGCAGCCCCTGCATGGACAAATATTTTCTCAAGTAAGAAACTTCCTGAGAACGTTTACGTGAATATGGGTAAACCAGTCAACGTATCCAAGGAGGGCACTAGGATAAAGAGGACGTACGTCTCGAAATTCTCGTATAACTACGATGACACGCCATCTGAGATCATATTCTTCTTCAATACTAGCTATGAGAAGCTGCGCCCGAAGGTCAGCATATACTGGATGAAGCCCGATGGGGAGAATCTCTCACTAGGAACTTACAGGATCAGAAAAGGAGGCACCAGCATATACCTGTCGAATAACCTACGCTTGATATCAGATCTTCAGGAGAAGATAGAGGAGGAGCTTGGTAAGAAGATAAATAAGTCTTTGACCCTCGAGGACATATTGTTCAGAGATTTCAAGACCGGAGGGATCCTGAAAGGAACCTATACGGTGAGACTGGATGTTCTAGTGAAGAATGAGACGGACAGGGTTGAGTGGCAGGGGATAGTATACGGGAAGGTCTATGGGCTGGCGGGAACGGACGATAAGAGGAGGCCCCTACATCTGGGACTGTTGTGGGGGGCGCCCATAGCCCTAGCATTCGGACTCGTGGCCTCCCTCTCCATCACCTTCATTCAGCTCATAATCTCCGCCATCAGCGGGTATTATGGAGGTAGAGTGGATTCCGTTATACAGAGGCTGACTGAGATCTACATGATACTACCCTTCCTCCCGATGCTGGTCCTCGTTCAGCTGCTCTACGGAATGAACCTGTGGAGGCTACTTCTGCTCCTGATAGTTCTGAGTATATTCGGGACGTCAGTAAAGACCTACAGGGTATGGGTGATGCAGCTGAAGAGCTATCCTTACGTCGAGGCGGCGAAGGCTTACGGAGCCAGCAACATGAGGATAATATTCCTCTACATTCTGCCCAGGCTCATACCTCCTACGATCCCGAGCTTAGTATTGGCTGTCCCCGGATACGTGTTCTTGGAGGCGGCTCTGGCCTTCCTAGGGCTGAGCGATGTGAACATAGTGACTTGGGGTAGAATAGTGGAGGAGGCGTTCAGCGAGGGAGCCCTGTACAAGGGATATTACCACTGGGTGCTCATGCCCTCACTGATGCTCGTGATCACGGCGATCTCCTTCGCACTCATAGGCATAGCACTTGACAGAATAGTGAACCCGAAGCTGAAGGAGATGTGAGGTGAAGGGCATGGCGTTGCTCAAGGTAGAAGATTTGGTCATGTACTACAGAACCCGTAAGGGAACCGTGAAGGCTGTGGACCACGTCAGCTTCGAGATAGAGAAGGGAGAGACCCTGGCCATAGTTGGAGAGTCTGGTTGCGGGAAGAGCTCCCTATCCAGGGCCATAATAAGGCTCCTACCCAGAAACGTGGAAACCTACGAGGGAAAAGTGTTCCTCAACGGTACGAACATCATGGAGCTGAGTGAGGAGCGGTTCAGAAAGGAGGTAAGGTGGAGGAAAATCTCGATGGTGTTCCAGGGCGCTCTCAACGCCCTGAATCCGGTTCTGAAGGTAGGGGAGCAGGTAGCGGAACCACTGGTCATACACATGGGCATGGGCAAGAAGGAGGCGTTAAAGGAGGCCAGAGAGATGATCAAGCAGGTGGGTATTGCAGAGGCATTCGTGGACAGGTATCCCTTCGAACTCAGTGGGGGGATGAGGCAGAGGATCGTGATCGCCATGGCGCTCATTACGGATCCGGACCTAGTTATACTGGACGAGCCCACCTCAGCTCTGGATGTCATAACTCAGGCGAACGTGATGAATCTGCTGAAGAGGTTGAAGAAGGAGAGGGATCTCACCTACATCTTCATAACACACGACATAGCCCTAGCGAGCGAGCTGGCCGATAAAATGGCCACAATGTACGCCGGGCAGATTATAGAGCTGGCCGATTCCGAATCCTATTTCGGTAAGCCGCTGCATCCCTACACGCAGAAGCTGCTGGGTAGCGTCCCCACCCTGAGGGAGGATAAGGAGATAGCGCCTATACCCGGAACTCCACCGAATCTACTTAACCCACCTGTTGGCTGCAGATTCAGGCCCAGATGCGATCAAGCGATGGAAATATGCGAGAAGGAGCCTCCGATGTTCAGCTTGGATGGACACAGGGTTAAATGCTGGTTGTACAGAGGTGAGGAGTGAATGCTGCTCAAGGTTGAGAATCTGAGTAAATTCTTCCCCATAAAGAAGGGGATCTTCGGTAAGACCTACTACGTCAGGGCAGTGGAGAACGTGACCTTCGAGATAGATAAGGGAGAGTCCATCTCACTGGTCGGTGAATCTGGCAGCGGGAAGACCACGCTCGGCAAGACCATATTGAGGCTCTACGATCCGACCAGTGGGAAGATAGAGTTCGATGGAAAGGACATCACCCATCTCACTGAAAAGGAACTCAAGTGGTACAGGAGGGAGACGGGCCTCGTGCAGCAGAATCCCTTCGGATCGATGGTACCCCACTTCACCATATTCAAGATACTGGAGGAGCCCCTCATAGTTAACAAGATAGGCACGAGGGAGGAGAGGAGAGAGATCGTCTACAACATCCTGAGGGAAGTGCAGCTCTCCCCCGAGGAGTTCGCCTTCAAGTATCCTCACATGCTGAGTGGCGGCCAGTTGCAGAGGGTGGCCATTGCCAGGGCCATAATAATGAACCCGAAGCTCGTGATAGCCGACGAGCCAGTCTCCATGCTCGATGCCTCCGTCAGGGTAGAGATATTGAACCTGTTTGAGGAGATACAGGAGAAGCATCATATGAGTATAATATACATAACCCACGACCTATCCACGACTAGGTACTTCTCCGACAGGATATTCATAATGTATGCTGGTCATCTGGTTGAGAGGGCCCCCACCAAGGAGCTTCTGAGGAATCCAGCTCATCCCTACACGAAGGCACTCCTCGAGGCCATTCCCGATCCTGACCCGAGTAATAGGTTCAAGTTCAGGGAAGTCCCTCCGGGAGAACCACCGAGCTTGGTCAATCCACCGAAAGGATGTAGGTTCAAGCCAAGGTGCCCCATAGCGACCGATAAATGCGATGAGGAGCCGCCAGAAGTGGAGATCTCACCCGGTCACTTCGTTAAGTGCTGGTATGCGCAATGAACTCGAGAAGGCTGGTAACCCTAGGTCTCCTATTTTTCTTCATTTCCTTCGTCCTCGGCGTGGGCGCTCTCTACTATCGATCAGCTCTAGCGCAGTCGAGCAGGACGGTTAGGCTCTCAGTCAATGAGCCCGTGATTTGGATCTTCGAGCGACCAACCAGCCCGAGGATCTACTACAACATTTCATGTTCATCCTCGGGTTCTTTCAGAGTGATAATGAGGTTCCTAGATGCTAATAGGAGGGATACGGGTCTCCTGAACGTGGAGGGGGGCCCGATGGCCACCGTCAACGGAGAGAAGCTGTTGGACTGTCCCTCGTACGGGATGACCCTGAATCTCGTCAAGGGAAACATCACCACATGCGTCGTGGAGCTCTCCTACTATTCTGCAGATATTCAAATTCTTTCCTTACTACTCGTGGCTCAGCTGATAACCTCGCTGATAGCGGTGTCTCTGGCAATATTGTGGTTCTCCAAGAAGGTTGCCGAGGGGTCCCGTGATACCACTGGAGCCAGAGGATACGAAGCACCTTAACTCTTTATTGATCTCCCCCCTTATGTCAGGGTTTTCCCAGTATGCCCTCCTAAGGTGATGATGTATGGACATAGAGTACATCGTGGATCTCCTGATGAAGAGGGGGTTCTTGATAAAGAGACATAGAGACGGGCGAATAGAAGCTGAGCTAGGGGATGAGAGGGTATTAATAGACCCTCTGACTAACTCTTGGATGTACATGAGGGGAGAGGGCAAATCCGTCTACGCCAGGGCGTTTTTCTCGTTAGAGGGGATAAGGGAGAAGTTGGATGAGGTGAGGAGTTCTACTTTCTAACGATCTCCTCCAGCTTAACCTCCTCACCCCTTATGAAGGCCTCCACCAGTTCTCTGGCCACGTAGTCGGGGAGCTGCTTCGGTGGGTGTTTGAAGAAGTAAGCGCTTACCCCCTCGAGGGGACCCGTTATTCCCCTGTCCATTGCGAGCTTCACCGCCCTTATCGCGTCTATGGCTACGCCCGCCGCGTTGGGAGAGTCCATCACGCTCAACTTCACATCTATGTACACCTTGAAGCCGCCGAACTGCTCGGCCTCCATGAACATGTACATCACCTTCCTGTCCCCCAAGAAGGGAACGTAGTCACTGGGTCCGACCCTAGCGCCGATCTCGTAGGGTACCATGCTGGTGACAGCCTCCGTCTTGCTGACCCTCTTGGTCTTCAGCCTAGACTCTTCTATCATGTTCAGGAAGTCCATGTTTCCCCCGATGTTGAGCTGATACGTGTTCAGCACCCTGAGACCCCTCTCCACAGCGAGCCTGGCAATGGTCCTGTGCAGTATCGTAGCTCCTAACTGGCTCTTGAAATCATCGCCGGCTGCAGGTATCCCCCTGTCCCTGAACTTGGATGCCCACTCGGGATCGCTGACTATGAACTCGGGTATCCCGTTGACGAAGCCCACTCCAGCCTCCAGAGCCGCCGAGGCGTACGCCCTGCTCGCCTCGTAGCTGCCCACGGGAATGAGATTGACCAAGACGTCCGCGCCGGTCTCCTTGAGCACATCAGCCACGTTAACGCTTGGCCTGGAATCATCGACGAGGAAACCCTCACCGTATCTGAAGTCCCTCATGTGGGGAGCTACGCCGTCGAGTACTGGCCCCTTGACGACTTCAACACCGAGCCTCGGTACCTCAGCGAACTTCTCCAAGTTGTTCGGCTTGGAGAATATTGCCTCGGAGAGGTCCTTCCCTATCTTCCTCTCGTCAACGTCAAAGGCGGCCACGAACTCTATGTCCGATATGTGATACGGTCCAAATTTCACATGCATCACACCGGGAACGTCCACGTTATCGTCGACATCCCTGTACTTGAACACACCTTGAACCAAGGCGGAGGCCACGTTACCCACACCGGCAATTGCTACCTTTACCTTCGGCATTCTCTCACCCAGCTATTAACCCCCGTGCAAATATAAGTCTATTCCGGGAATTTTAGTTC
>WAOH01000095.1 GCA_015521385.1 Thermoproteota archaeon | reverse complement strand
GCTCCTTGATCATGCCCATGGGCAGGTTGTATCCTACGAACTTGGGGACGTTGTAGAGGATCAGGGGTAAGCCCGTCTCCCTCGCGATTACCGAGTAGTGCTCCCTGAGCTCCCTCTCAGAGGGCTTGAAGTAGTAGGGAGGGGTTAGCAGGATAGCGTCGGCACCCGCCCTCTCGGAGTCCCTGACCTGGGAGAGGACGTCCCTCGTCGACGGAGACGCCACCCCCGCGATAACCGGGACTTGGCCGCCGACGGAATCCACGACCCTCCTTATCACCTGAACCCTCTCCTCCTTGGAGAGGAGGGGTCCCTCGCCATTGCTGGCGCAGGTGGCGAGGGCGTGAACGCCAGCATCCAGCCAGAAGCCGATGAGCCTCTCGAGGGAGTTCAGATCCAGGGACCCGTCCTCGTTGAAGGGGGTAACGTGGGGAGGGATCACTCCTTCCGGTCTCATGGGCATCTATGAAGCCGGTGTGGAGAAGCTATAACGATGGCCCATCAAAGTGCCGCCTTCACCTCGTCTATGAGCCCCTTTATCTCCCTCGGGAGGTATCTGGGGCCCAGCAGGAGGCACAGTATCCTCTTCAGGAGGCCCATCTCTATCTTGCCCCCGCAAGCATAGGGGTGTCCGCCCCCTCCATGTGCCTCGCAAATGGGCCTCAGATCCACATCCCTGTCCCTGCCCGCGTAGAGAGAGAACCTGTTGCAGGAGTAGAGCACCAAAGAGAAGTCCACCTCGTCCGAGAGCCTCTTGGAGATCAGGGATCCGGGTCCACCCCTCGGCCTCAGGTCGATCAGGGCGAACCTCCTCCCTCCGGCCGTCTCCATCACCTTAACCCTCTTCAATCCCTCGCTCACTTTCCTCTCCTGATCCCTCAGCCTCTCCTCGGCCCACTTGACCACCTTCTCGTCCTCCAGCCTTTCCTCCATGAGGGCCTTTACCAAGTAGGCCCGCTTCTCCCTGTCCCTGGTCAGGGCGTTGTACATTCTCGCCCTTCTATCCCCGTACGTGGCGGTGTCGGCGTCGTCTGCTATCTCCGCCAGCTCCCTCTCGTATTCGTCGCCCCCGAGCTCCTCCAGCACCACTCTGGCCGCGCTGGGCGCCGGCCTTACCCTGACGTCAGCGTGCCTCGACAGCCTGTCGATTATGTTATTGGGCCAGACGTGATGGTCTATCCAGAGTACGTCCCAGCCGGATTCGCTCAGCCTCCTCAACTGGCTCTCCACCGCGTCCACCTTGTCAAGGTTCATGGCCACATCCACGATAACGAGCTTCTCCCCTCCGTCCGGGACCTTGGAGAGGGCCCTGTCTATGGACCTGGGCCCCGAGAAGTAGACCTCAGCGTCCTCGAGCCCCAAGGACCTAGCAGCTATGACGGCGCTGACGACCCCGTCTACATCCCCGTGTGCTATTATCAACTCCCTCTTCCTCCTCCTTGTTATTGGGATCAGCTGCCTCAAGAGATCCCTCATTCCTTTCGGCACGGACTCGTATCCATCCTCGTGTTTATTAATTCTACCACTACTGATTTTCGGTCCGGCAGGGCGGTGCTCGAATTGGTGCTCTCCCCCCGGGATCTGATAAGGAACGCGCTGAGTCAGGAAGGATTGGTGCTGGTAACAGCAGGTAACATGGCAGCCGTCGTTCTGGGAGCCATGATCTGGCTCGTGTTGGCCAAGCTGCTCCCCGTCAGCGAGTACGGCAGGGCAAACTTCTTCCTCTCCTTCGGTGCCTTGGTGGCCAGCTTCACCGGACTGGGGCTCCCAACGACCATCCAGACGTTCCTGCCCAAGGGAGAGGATGAGCTGATACCTCCCGCCGTCGTCCTCGTGATAACCGCCTCGCTGGCGGCAGGCATTCCTCTGGCCCTCCTCCATCCCTCCCTCCCCTTCATCGTCATGTCCAACTCCCTCTTCACGCTCGCCCTCAAGGAGAGGTTGGGAAGGAAGAGGTACAGGGGCTTCGCCCTCCTCCAAGGGGTGAGCCGCCTGTCAATCCTAGCCATAATGCTGGCACTGGTTCCCGTGTGGGGAGTCGACGCGGTCCTTTACGGGTTCCCAGCCGTGTATCTATCACTATCTGTATGGATCTGCTCGGAAATCAGGCAATTTAGAAGCGGATTTCTGGCCGTCAGGAGGCATCTGAACTTCGCCCTCCTGTCGCTGCTCACGGCGGCTGTAGCTACCATGGGGGTCAGGCTGGACAAGGTGCTCATCGGAGCCATTTACGGGGACACCACCTTGGGATACTATCAGCTGGCCTTCCAATTCTATACGGCGATGCTGGTGATCCCCACGAGCCTGGGCAACTACCTCCTGCCTGAGAAGGCATCCGGCAGGAGGACCCGACTCGCCGAGCTGATGGGACTGGGTCTCTCCGCCGTTACGGCCATTGCAGGCTTCTTCGCCGTGCCCATCGTGATAGAGAAGCTGTTCCCGAAGTTCTACCCGGCTAGCTCGGAGGCTGCCCAGATAGCGGCTCTGGCCATAGTCTTCGACGCCATGTTCGCCATATGGTCCTCGGGCAAGTACAGTGAGGAGAACCCGAAGGCCATCCTGCTGGTCAATTCGCTATCTCTCATGGTTTTCGTAACCCTTATACTCGTCCTAGGCTCCTCCATGGGAGTTGTTGGGCTCGCCGCCGCGCTCCTCACGTACAGGGCGGTGGCCTCCCTGCTGGGGCTGATGGAGGGCAGGATCAGCGCTAGGGTCAACGCACGGCGGCCCTAGAGCCTGCTGTGGTGACTCTGCCCGCGGTCATGCCACCGTCCACCACCAGAACCTGTCCGGTCACGTACCTAGCTTTGGGGGAGGCCAGGAATAGGATGGCCTCCGCCACCTCCTCCGGTGTCGCTATCCTCCCCAGCGGCACTAGGGAGGCGAACTCCCTCATCCTCTCCTCGCTACCAGCGATCCCCCTCAGCATGGGCGTGTCCGTCAGACCAGGAGCGACCACGTTGACCCTTATCCCCCTGCCAGCGAGTTCCAGGGCCAAGGCCTTGGAGAAGGCTATCACCGCGGCCTTGGCGGAGCAGTAGGCGGTCCCATTGGGGTATGGGCTGACCCCTGCGGTGGAACTGACGTTCACTATGGCCTCACCCATGTGGGGCAGCGAGAACTTGGTCATGAGGAAGGTCCCCCTCAGGTTAACGGCTATGGTCCTGTCCCAATCCTCCACACTCATCTCGATCAAGGGAGCCCCTGTAAACACTCCCGCGGCGTTGACAAGTATGTCTATCCTGCCATACCGAGATACGACTTCCTTCACGATCCTCTCGGAGTCCTCCTCCTTGGACACGTCTCCCCTGTGGAAAGTGACTTCTCCCAGTACCTCGAGCCTCTCCAGGGCCCTCTTTCCCTTGTCCTCGCTTCTCCCGACGATCGCCACCCTGGCGCCCTCCCTGAGGAAGAGCTCGGCGGTCGAGAGACCTATACCGGACGTGCCGCCGGTTATGAGGGCTACCCTGTCCCTCAGCAGCATAAGGTGAAGGGAGGGGAGAGGAGAAAAAGTTTCAGAGATGGTCCTTCAACCTGTTGAGCGCTTCTTCAACCGTTATACCGCTCATCTCCACGTGTTTTATCCCCATCTCCTCCAGAGCCGTCATGGCGTTGGGGCCGAAGGAGCCGGCCACGGCCACGTTCACCCTCTCGTTTATCAGCTTCTGCACCGCCTTTATCCCCGCGCCGCTCCTCGCCTCGGATCCGGGGTTCACCTCGACCCTATGGCTCCTCACCTCCCCTCCCTCGTAATCGACTATGACGAAGTAGCGGGCCCTGCCGAACCTGCTACTCACCACAGAATTCAGACCATTGTTCTCCTCGGTCGCGAACGCCACCCTCATCAAATCACCTCCCGTCAGAAGCCTTCCGGCTTTATAATGATGGGCCTGTAGGGCTCGGGCTTCTTGGGCCTGAACCTCATGAACCACGAGGCCCAATCGTCCAGAATGCCCTCGACCCTCCTCGCAACGTCGAGCAGCGCCTTGGAGGCGGGGCTCTCTGGAAAGGCCTCCGTGACCGGAACCATCATGGCCATGCTCTTGGGTATGCTGTCGTCGAAAGGTATCCTGCCCAAAACGTCCAAGTTGTTGTCCCTAGCGTAGGCCTCTATCTCCCCTGCCAGCTCGGGGTTCATGTCCCACTTGTTTATCACCACGGCCGCGGGTTGCATGAAGTGCTTCGTGAGTCTGTGAACTCTCTTCAGCGCATTGAAGCTAGCGGGAGTGGGCTCGGCGACGAGAATGGCCATGTTGGCCCCGGCCAGGCTGGAGACCACCTGACATCCTATGCCCGCTGCGGAGTCCACCACTATGACCGTATCGTCGTCGGCCATCTCCTTGGCCTTGGTCTTCTCCTCGGTAACCAGCTTGCCGGAGTTGGGTCTCCCGGGCTCCAGCCTCGCGGATATGAGCGGGAACCCGTACCTCGTCTTGGCCATTCTGAGCATTCCGGAGAGGGTCTCCTCCCTGACTATGGCCCCCTTGACCGGGCAGACGAGGGAGCAGGTCTCGCATCCCTCGCATATCACGGGATTGACGACGTAATTGCCGTCCTCATCCACGTATATGGCCCTGTAGGGGCAGGCGGCCCTGCACTCGCCGCACCTTATGCACTTCTCCGTCACTATTCTCGCAACCATGGACTCGCTGTAGGGCTGCTCCCATTCCCACTTCTCGCCCAGGCCGAGTATCAGGTGCATGTTCGGAGCGTCAGCATCCGCATCCACCGCTATTACCTTCCTCCTCCTCGCCAAGGTTATCGCTATCGTCGCCGACACGGTCGACTTACCCACTCCCCCCTTCCCACTGGCTATGGCCATCTCCAGCATCACATCACCCCCTCAACCATGGACGCGAGCTCCCTGAACACCCTAGCCTCCTCCGAGTCGGGGTAGAGGAGGGTGATGGGCTCCCCCCTCACGTATGACTCCACGATCCTCCTCGAATAGGGTATTCTGGCCACTATCTCGGAGCCGTAGCTCCTCACGACCTCCTCGTGCCTCTCCTCAGATCCTAGACCGGACCTGTTCATCACGACCCACGTCTCTATCCCCATCTTCTGGGTCAGCCTGAGGATCAGCTCCAAATCGTGCAGTCCCAGGGGGGTGGGCTCCGTCACGGCTATGACCAGGCGGGAGCCGTCCATGGCGGTTGCGACGGAGTTACTGGTCCCGGCCGAGGTGTCCACCAAGTAGAGGTCCGCGGGCAGGGAGAGGGCCCTCTCCCTCGCTGCCAGCACGGCGGGTGGGGTGTGCTCCTCACCCTCCCTGAGCATTCCCGTCACCAGATCGAACCTGCTCCCGCGCTCCACCACCGTGTGGTAGGTGTAACCGATGGTCCTCTCACCCTCCACTATCGCCTTCGTGGGGCAGACGAAGTAGCAGGCCCTGCATCCACTGCACAACCTGGGAATGACGTAGGGGAGGCCGTCAGGGCTAATGAGCATCGCTCCCGTGTCGCAGACGCGTCCGCACTCGCCGCACTTTATGCAGTCATCGTACCTGATGAAGGGGAGCATTATGTTCACGGGCCTCTCATCCTCCAGGCCCACGCCGAGCAGGATGTGGTCGTTGGGATCTTCCACATCCAGGTCGGCCATCACTAGCCTCCTCCTCTCAGCCAGCAGGATCGCGAGGTTGACGGCGACCGTCGACTTGCCGGTGCCGCCCTTCCCTCCCGACACCGAGATGATCATGAGGATCCCTCCCTGTACCTCGGGTCGGAAAGCACCCTCCTGTTCAGCTCCCTGTCGTCCAGGTCCTTGACCTCGGATATGACCTCCTCCAGTACCTCTCTATCTTCCTCCGGTATCTCCGGCTCCTCACACATGTACTCTAGGCACTTCCTCTCCTCCCTCTTGACCACGCACCCCTCCTCCTGCATCTCCTCTATTATGCCGGTGAGCTCCTCAATATAGAACCCGAACTCCTCTTTCACGTAGGTCAGGTTCGTGAGCCTCCTGCCCCTCCTCTCCATCGACAGCCAGTCGGCCAACAGCAGAATCCTAGAGATCCTGAAGGGATGAACGCAGCCCAGCCGGCTCATCACGTAGGTCACGTAATCCCTGT
>WAOH01000094.1 GCA_015521385.1 Thermoproteota archaeon | reverse complement strand
TCCTGTACCAACGCAGCTAGCTTGTGCCGATCCCAGAGCTCGATAGGAAACCCCTTCGCTAACTCAATGGCATCTCTAGTGAATCTCGAGGTGGTCGCCAGAATCCCCTTCTCTAACCCCAAATCCTCGATTTCTTGGATGAGCTTTTGAACTATCTCCTTGCCTACTGGCTTATCGTAGGCCTTGCACTCGACAATTATGCGGGTCTTGTGGAGAGGACCCTCGTACTCAGCGTAGACATCGATCTGATGCTTCACTCCAGATCTCCCGACCAGCCAGATACCCCGCTGAACCTTGTAGCCTTGGGCTTCTAAGATCCGCTCGACCAATCTTTCCAACCTAGCGCCTTTCTCATAACCCACATCCGCGCACCAAGACCTAAAAATGAAAAACCTTGCCTTTTTGCCCGAAATTTCATCCCATTCAAGAATGGTAGAAACTGAATGATGAACGATTCCTAGGCTTTCTCGGTACTTGCTACTGCTCGAACCAAGGTCTGATCCATCTCTCCCTCTTTGGCAGTAGCGACCTTACCACAGCGTAGACTGCAGCTATGGAGGATACGACCTGCAGGACGACCGAGAGGGGATCCCAGAACACCAGTTCCACTGAGTGATCGCCCGGTTCCAAGAGAATGAGGACGAGGCCCAACTCGTCCTTCAGCGGGGCACCGACATCGCGACCGTCCACCCTCACCCTCCAGTGGGGGTACCACGCCTCGGACACCCTCACCTCGACGCTGGAGTTGGCACTGTACCGGAACCTTATGTAGCCGTCCCTCCACTCCTCCAGCTTGAGGGTGCAGCCCTCGCAGCTCAGCATGGACCCTCTCTCCCATCTCATCACGGAGATGCGTCCGTACCTGCCAACCTCCCTGAAACCTATCCGCTCTAGGAGGTCCAGGCCCTTGCTCCGGTCCAGATCGAGGAGGACGTACCTCACGCCGAAGGCGTCCAGTTTATCAGCGACCTCCTCCCTATCGTTCTCGATCTCCCACTCCATCTGATTGTGCTGCGGGTAGAGTGGATCGCCCTGCCTGTACCACCCGTTCAACGTCGGTTTCCCCGCGAATACGGGAGAGTAGGAGACCATGGATCCGAGCCTGAACACGACCCCCTGCTGGTGGAACCTGAACACGCCCGGGTCGCTGCCCACGACCTGTAGGGCCCTCCTCAGGTCAGGATCGAAATCTGTTCCGGCCATGTACTGCATTCGAGGGGCCGACTCCACGTAGAAGGGGATGAGCAGCAGTAAGAGGAGCACGGGGAACCACCTCCTCTTGGAAGCGCTGGTTATCATTTCGAGGAGCCCTCCCAAGGCTACGGCAGCTGACAGCTGGGTCAGGTCCAGCCACCTGTACGGTGGGATCATGCTCAGGAGGGGGAGCCTGTTCAGCCAGGGGACGGGACCTTTAGCCCCTAGGCTGAGCAGCAGGGAGACCAGGACCATCGAGGACGAGAGGAGGGCCGAGAGGGTGCTCAAATCGGTTTCCCGGTTCCTCCTGATGACGAGGATGGAAGCGGGGAGGGCGATCAGGGATAGGGCCATCCTAAAATCCCCCTGATAGAAGCTCCAGGGACCGCTTTCTACGAACGGACCAACAAGGGGGACGCTCTGCCTCACGAACAGGTAATCGATGGAGTTCTCATTCAGGAAGTGGGCCAGGTTTCTCTCGAGGGCGAAGGGAACGAGCCAGAAGGACGCAGCTATCAGAGTCCACGCCAGCGTCACGAGGGTGTCCTTGAGCCTCATGGCCAGGTCCTCCAATCCGAGGGATTCGTCGAGGAGTGCGGAGAGCCAGAGGACCGCAGCCAGAGGGAGGACGACAACGGCGAGAGAGTGGTGGGAGAGCGGCAGCGCGGCGATCGGCAATGCGCATACAGGTCTACCTCTCCTCTTGACGACCCTCAGCAGGCAGGCGATCGAGAGAGGAGCCAGGGCGGCACCGACGACCCTTGGGAAGTTTCCCTCCGGCGATATCATCCTGAGGAGCCACGGGTTGACGGAGTAGGAGACGCCCATGACGATGGATGGCACCTCCGCGAACTCGAGCTCCCTGCCGAGCAGGTAGGCGGAGATGGAGGCGAGCACAAGGCTCAGGGTGATGACCAGCTTGTACGCGAGGGCCGGATCTCCCAGGGGGACGGAGACCGCCCAAGCTAGGAAGTAGGAGAGGGGCGGGTAGAACCTGAGGAAGGGGTACCCGGAGTACCAGTCCTCTATCCAGGGCGAGAATCCATGGGTGTGGAGCTTCCATATCTTGAAGAGATGACCGTAAGCGTCACCTCCCCACCCGGGAGGGAAGGGGCCAGCAGTGTACATCCCCATAAGGCCGCTGAGAGAGAGCAGAAGGGGAAGCAGTATCAGGGCAGCTGGTACTCCCGCTCTCCTGTAATCCCAGCTCATCCCGAAAGACAGGACTAGCTATATTTAGCATTTTTCCTGACTAGTCAGCTTCTGAACCGCTGCTCAGCGTGAGTCGATGGGAAACTTTTAGGCGATGCACCGGACGGAGCCAAGAGTGGGGGGAGCATGCGGCTCAAAGTGGTCCCTGTGGGCAGAGAGCTGCTGGAAATCTCTCCCCTTCCCGGGGATCCCTTGGTCGAAAGGGCCTTGGACATCCTCAGAAAAGTGCCCAGATCCTTCTTCTCGGATCGGTTTCCATCGGAAGCTCCCCTAATAGTGTTCGATCCGGAGACGGGGAGAAATATCGGAGGCATCATGCAGGACACGGTTATGAGGGATAGATCCTCTGAGAGCTCGATTACCGACCTGAAGAGGGGCCTCTCGACTCATTCCGACCTCCTGGTCTACCTAATGGACGCATCGCTGAACACTTCCCTTAATGAAGAGCTGGAGCGGATATACAGCTGGCTCCTCCTCAAGCATGGCATGCTGTCCGGAAAACTGGGGGAGCAAATTCAGCTCGATGCGAGGCTCACAGGATTGCTCAATTACCTCAGGAGGAGGATCCTCTCCCATCAGCTCATCTCAATGGAGGGAGAGCTTTCTCACCTCTGAGTGCGCCGTTGAGGCCGGCTGGCCGATCAGGTAGAGTCATCAGCCACATTACTCCGCTCCCCCATATTGGGGAGTCCTCTAATCCCCTAATGAGCGGAAATAGGTTCGAGGCTCACCTCTTCAGTATCCACTTCTCCCTAACGTGGTTCTCCTCGGGATCGAAGCCCAGGTCGACCAGCTCCGCCGCGACGCCGTGTTCCTCCAGGGCGGCGAACATCATGTTGGTCATGTAGTGGGATGGGGCCATCCCGGACTCCACCAGCTCGATGGAGGACCTGAGGACGGATACCCCGTACATGTCAAGCAGGAGCTCGTCCTCGCTCACCTTGGTTATCACGATCCTCTCCATGTAGCCCATCCTCTCGAGGAACCTGGCGACCTCCACCAGTGCTTCCAGGGGATCCTCCCTGCCCTCTATCATACCCTGATCCCGCGCCCTCCTGTAGCAGATCCTCCCCACCTCCCTGAATATCTCCTCCGTCGCCTCCTTACCGAGCCTCTCGTTGAGGGCGCGGCATATCCCGTAGTTCACCAGATCCAAGAACGTGGGATCGACTGGCATGCCCTTACACGAACGGGGCAGCCTATTAAGTTTCGGCCCCCCATGTGAGTGGGTTCATGGGAATTCGTGAGGGATCGGTGGAATGGACACGGTTCAAGGACCTCAGGTTCCCCCAACCGGCCGGTGAGTCACGACGGACCCCCGAGCGCCGGGAAGCGATTCGCGTCGCAATTCAATCGCCAACTTAATCTGCGATGCCCGTCCGTAACCATGATAGCCATGAGATGGGTGACGAGGTCCTTTCCGGGAGTGGATAGGACGGCTTCGGCCTGGCTCATAAAGCGGTTCGTCGATCCCGACGCTGAATTCCACTTCATAGACTGGCCCGAGGAGGAGCTGAGGCCCGAGCACGGCATCCCCTTCGATATAAAGGGCGTGGAGCACGGGCACAGGGACGGCAAGTGCACCTTCGAGGTGATAGTGGAGAAGTACTCCATCGAGGACCCCTATGTAAAGAGGATAGCGGAGATAGTCCACGCCGCCGATATCAGAGGTGAGGAGGAAAAGGCCCCAGAGGCGAGCGGGCTGAAGGCGATCTTCAACGGCCTAAGGTTCGTGACGGGAAGCGATGAGGAGACCCTGAGAGTGGGCATGCTCGTCTGGGAGGCGCTGTACTCCCACTTCAAGGTCGAGGATCTGAAGGAGGAGCTGAGCCAGGAGCTGGAGGGCCTATCCAAGACGGAGAGGTTGAGGTATCTCAAGAGGATCCTGAGGGGATCGAGGGACTGACTGCCAGCTATGTCTTAGATACGAGGGACAGCTAACCCCGAACCGAGTGGGAGATGGGGCAACTTTATGAAGTAGTGCTATGAATGAAGTTAGGTGGGCCTAACCATGTTCGATGAAATTACCCACGCGATCCTCTACGTCCGGGATATGGAGGCCTCCCTGAGCTTCTGGCGGGACAAGGTAGGTCTCAAGCCCTCCTTCGTTGGAGAGAAATGGGTGGAATTCCCAATGAAGAATGTTATTTTCGCCTTGCATCCGGCCGAGGATGCCGCGCCCAAGGACACCGGCATAACCTTCAGGGTCGATGACATCCACGAGGCGGTCAGGCAGTTGAGGGAGAGGGGCGTGGAGGTAACGGAGGTCTGGGACATAGAGATCGGTCTCCACGCGAAGTTCAGGGACAATGAAGGGAATGTATTCGAGCTCTTCGAGCCGAAATGAGCTGATAGAATTTAGAGTAATGGGGATGGACCTCCCGGTGCTAGGGCTGATTAAGAAACTGGGGGGACCTTCCCCAGATACCTCGATTTCGCGTATGACGGGCGACAATCAGCGCAGGCGTGACTCGAGTAACTCCCTTATCCTCCTGACCTCCCTCAGTATATCTCCCAGATCCGCCTCCTCGAAGGTTTCCACGGCCTCCGGCCGTACGCCCCTGATCTTCGAGAGTATCATCTCCTTCACCCCTTCCGGATCCTCCATCCCCAGCAGCCTGGCCTCGGCTTTGGAGACCTGCCCCGAGTAGCCGGCGGTCTGCACCTTGACTGTGTAGATGTTCAGGAGGCGCGACAGGGGGCCCTGAACTACGTCCACGTTCGTGATCCTGTTGTAGGGGATTACAGATATTTTCCTGAACCAGACCCCCTCCTTGGTCTCGAGCTCCTCCTCCCTCAACTCGTAGACGAGGGAGTCGTAGTACCTCGGTATCCAGAGGGCCACGGGCACCACGATCGCCAGGACCAGGGCGGTGAGGTAGGGGGCGCTCTCGGGTATGAACACCACCATGGGAATGTACCACGGGAGTATCCCGGCCAGAATGCCGATGAGGAGGTACAGGAAGTAGAGGGTCATCAGCCTCTTGGACGGCCTCAGCATCCGATCACCCCTCATCCCAGCTCGACCCACCGCTTAACCCTTTTCCCTCCCTGTCCTAGCGACCGTCGCTATCAGCAGGAGGGCTAGTAGGGCGGCGACCACCGCCATCAGGTAGATGATCGACTCTCCCCTTTCGACCCTCCTCGTCACCATTACCGTCACCCCGGTCTCGCTGGCTTGAGCCGACTCCGGTTTGGTTGCGTGGCTGGTCGTGGTTGCCCCTAGTGGCTCGCTCGCCCTCTCGGCGCAGGTCCCGAACTCGTACGCGCCTACGTCGTATCCGCTGCCCTGCGGCCTGGCGCACCCATCCAAGTCCACCTTCAGCGGCACCTCCACCCCCGAGTCTATGGCCGGGCTATTCTCCCTCAGGTGGTAGTCCCCCTCCCCACCGAAACCGGTACTGACGAACATGGGGTCCCCATACAAGTTCCCTCCAAGCTTGGAGACCTCATCGGCGCCGTACTGCTCCTCCCCCACCGCCAGGACGAACCCGCTCTTGGGGAAGTAGAACAGACACCCTTCGAACTTGAATTCTACACCCCTCCTCACGAATATCGGTGAGTTGGGACCTCTCCCGCTGAATATGGTGTTCCTAACCGACAGCTCCACGGGGACATCGTAGTCGTACTGGACGTGCATTATGTAGTTCCCGCCCACCTGATCATCCACGGTGACCCCCACTATCTCGAACCTCCCGGGCCTCTCGGAGCTGACCACGATGGGGGACCAGGGGGTCACCTCTGAGCTGCCGTCCCCCCTCCCGTATATCAGGGTGTTCTCTATCCTGCTGCCGGGACCCCAGAGCTTCACCCCGTCGGCGAAGTTGTTCACCACCACGCACTCGTGTATGTAGGTGTTATCCGCCTTCGAATCCAGGCCATCTCCCCTGTTGTGCTCCACCACCGTGCGAGCTATCTCTATGGGTCCTCGGGAGGGCTCTATCCCGAACCCGTCAGGCCTGTCGTAGGGCGAGGGACCCGGTCCCCCCTGATAGTAGTGCCCTGCGTAGGCTAGGTAGCAGTCCTGAATGAGTACGTTCCTCCATCCTCCGTGCTCCCCCTTCGGTCCCCCTATGGATCCGAAGCCGCAGTGAGTTATGGAGCAGTTGATCACCTTCAGGTCCTCTGCATCAGCTATGTTGATGCCCATCTCGTCCAAGTGGTGGATGTACAGGTCCTTGAGCACGATGTGGCTAACCGGACCTCCTAGGGCCTCGATCCCGTCCCTGAACTGGGCACCTCCGTCGCTGGTTATCTCCAGATTCTCGATGCGCACGTAGCTCCTACCGGAGAGGTCTATGGCCGTCAGCAGGTTGTTCCTGCCGGCCAGCATGGGCCTCTTACCCTCCCCCCTGATAACCGTCCAGGCGCCGGGCCTCCCCGATGGCGGCGTGAGAATGTCAGCGTCGTACTCGCTCAGCACGTACTTCCCCTCCAGTAGAACCAATGTGTCGCCGGGCTTCATCCTCCTGGTGGCGAGCCCCGGGCTCCTCCACGGCCTGTCCCTCGTTCCCGGATTGTCATCGTCTCCCCACGGCGCCACGTAATGGGTGTCGGGGAGGGAGGGTGCCACGGTTAGTGGAATGAGGGAAATAGTTAGGATCAGGGCCAGCAAAAGTAAACGCTTCAAGCGCCCACCTGAGAGAAAGTAAACCTCTTGTTTAATTAAATCCCTATCGGGGATCTCGCGGGATAATAATGTCGTTATATCGGCTAAGGACATTCATTCGTCAATCATAATTATAATCCGGGGTCATGCCGTCACGTGGTACAAATGAGGGGAGGACGAGTAGGCGGCGCCATCGTGCTCCTCATCGCACTCATAGTCCCCGTCGCACTTCCGCCGGCCAGCGGTTTCGACTACTCTGGTTGGGAGAAGGTCAGATACGTCGAGATAAGGAATCCCTACAATGCGCTGGTGGACCATCAGGTGCTGGTCTCCATAAACACCAAGAAGCTGATAGACAACGGCCTTATGAGGCCGGACTGCGGGGACCTCAGGTTCTCAGATCTGGATGGGAACCCGCTCCCGTACTGGATCGAGTCGGGATGCGGCTCCTTTGACACCAAGGTGTGGGTGAGGGTGCCGAGGATCGAGCCGGGGGACAACAGGATCCTGATGTACTACGGGAACCCGCTGGCCGAGAGCGAGAGCGACGAGGTGGCTACGATGGACAGGGCCGTGACGTACGGCGGTGGAAGCTACGACGAGTTCTTCGCGATGGCTTCAGACGGCGAGAACATCTACCTGGCAGGATACACACTCTCGACGGGATTCGGGGGGTACGACGGGCTCATAGTCAAGTTCGATGAGGAGCTCAACCCCGTGAAGGCAAAGGTCTACGGGGGCTTCAGCTACGACGGGTTCTACGGGGCCTACTCTGACGGGGAATACGTCTACGCGGGCGGCTTCACCTACTCCGAGGGTGCCGGTGGCTACGACGCCATGGTGGTGAAGTTCGATAGGGACCTGAACGTGGTGGCCAAGAAGGTAATCGGCAACAGGAATCACGACTGGTTCTACGAGATAACTGGCGACGACCAGTACCTCTACGCCGTGGGCTACACCCTCTCAGCTGGACTAGGGGATTACGATGCCTACATCGTGAAGATGGACAAGGATCTGAACGTGATAGGCGTGAGGGCGCTGGGGAGCACGAGCTACGAGGGGTTCCACTACGTGACCACGAGCGGCGACTACGTCTACGCGGTCGGGGTCACCACATCCGGCTTCGGGCAGGAAGACGGGCTGATTTGCAAGTTCGACAAGGACCTGAACCTCGTATCCGCGAAGGTCTACGGAGGTTCCGATTACGATTTCTTCTTCGGGGTGACGGCTCTCGGGGACTACATCTACGTGGCCGGATACGTCGACTCCGCCGGGTCCGGTGGACACGACGGTCTCCTCGTCAAATTCGACAGCGACCTCGATCTGATGGGTCAGAAGGCCTACGGCGGGTCGGCAGACGATGGTTTCGCGACCCTAAGGTCCTACGAGGGGCAAATCTACGTGGTCGGGTTCGCCGATTCCGAGGGCAGAGGGGGAAGGGACTCCGTTGTCCTGAAGGTGGATCCCGACCTGAATCTGATCGCTGCCAGGCGTTACGGTGGGTCGGGAAACGAATGGATGAACGAGATCACGGGACTCAACGGCTACATATATCTGGGGGGATTCACCGACACCATCGGCTCCGGCGGGTTGGACGCGATGGTCACCAGGATCTACAAGCTCTTCAACCAAGTGTCCGTGGACCCTGCATTCACCTTCGCAAATTCATCCCTCACGTATCAGGACATCTCGCTGTCCATTACCGACAGCACCCTGACCCTGGTTACCCCGGCATTCATCATCAGGGATAGCTCCCTGAGGGAGAGGGACGCCTCCCTGACACTGAGCAGGACGTTCCTCAGGAAGATACCCGACCTCACGGGCTATCTGGGTCCCGAGGTGTCTGAGGAGGAGGGACCAACCAAGAGGATAAGGACGCCAGATCCGGGCAGGATGCACTGCGTCCTGTCGCTGAGCGGGTTCCCCGAATCTCACTACTACGTGACCACGCTCTCGGACTTCAGGTTCAACGAGGACATCCTCTCGAGGATGAGCGGCTACATAATGAACGTGAACTGGAGCAGCGGTGTTTACAGAGGGCCCTTCCTCTACGTGGGAGGACCGGACAAGATACCGTTCCCATGGGTGACCTACGGGGTCACCTTCCTCAAGGAGGGAGGGAAGGGATACACGGCGCTGGAGTACCAAGGTAAAGTGTACAGGGCCAGTCCCGGGTACGAGGATTACGCCGTCGTCCTGGTGGACTGCTCCACCAAGAACGTCAGGGTGGCCGGCATCACAGAGTACGGGACGAGAGCCGGGCTCATATGGGCTGTGAACTACGTGAAGGACCTCGGATACGACGGCCTCTTCTTGGTGAGGTGGGTCGACGGGAACAGGAACGGCTTGGTGGAGAGTTTCGAGCTGACGGCGGTGCGCCGATAATCATTTTTCCTCCCCCTCACTCGCGGCTGGAACCGCCCACGACTGTCCCTCGGAGTGTTTATCTTTTAGACCCAGCCTAGAGCCTGATGTCCGTGTCGGAGTCCGAGAGGGTCAAAGAAATTCTACGCGCGCTGGATTCCCTGACGCCCGAGGAGGCTAGGGAGCTGGCCGAGGAGCTGAGAAAAGCCGATACCAGGAGACTGAGGAGCCTGAGGATACTCATATGCAATCCCTGGATGGTGAACAGGCTCTCCTTTCTCCTCCTGCAGGTTGCCTGGGTCGTCGTGGCTGCCATGTCCCTGATAGCCGGCATATACCTCCTCACGCCGGCCTACGCGGTGTCAGGCAACACCTCGGAGATGATGAGGTCCTTCCTCGAGGCAGTGGCCCAGAACCCCGACCTTCTGGGCGTGGCTGACCCGGTGATGAAGCTGCTGGGATTCGCGATGCTCGTCGTGGCCGTCGTCGCGTTCTATCAGGCCCACATACTGAGGCAGGCGTATGAGGAGCACTGGGGCGGCGGGAAATGAGGTTAAGGGGCGTCATGGATTACCTGATGGTGGTCATGGGGGTCCTGGCCGCCCTCGCGGCGCTGGTGCTGCTGGTGGCCTTCGGCCTCCTCTCTTTCGAGGAGAGCCCGGGCCTGCTCAGCCTCTTCATGGCCTTCCCCATACTGGTGGACATATTCGTCCTCTCACCAGGCATCCCCCTCCTCTATCTCGTCCTCCTGATCGTACCACTGCTCCTAACCCTGGCTTTGGCCCTCAGGATACTGATCAACTTCGGGAGAGGGGGGAGGAGGGCGCTCCGTCGCCACCTCGGGGCCAAGTACGGCCTGGGCCAGCTCGTGATATTCGGGATCGGAGCCACCCTCGGACCCTCGGTCTTCGTGGTGCTGCCGGAAGCGGTAAGGAGGTACGGCTTCAGCTCCCTCTGGGGTGTCGTGCTAGCATCTGGCTCCGCCCTCCTCCTCGCGCTCCTCTACGCCAGGATGGACAGGCTCACCCACGACATGGGAGGGTCTGCAGTTGGGGGGCCTGCCTTCGTGAGGAGGGCCTACGGGCCGAAGCACCCCTCTTACCTCGCGTCAAGATTCAGCATGTGGGTGGCTAACACGTCGTTGGCGGCGTTCAACATGCTCGTGCTCATGGACGTGGTGACCTCCTACATAGTCCCGGACGCGCTGGCCCTCGTGGGCAGCGAACAATTGGCCTCGACGTTGAACATGCCCCTCAGGGTGATCATATTCATCTTCACCCTAGTCGCACTCAGGTACGCAGACGACGAGGCCTCGCTGGTCAAGCTCCAGTACCTCCTGGGCCCAGTCTTCGTCCTCCTCTTCGTCGCCCACATAGGGGCGCTCCTCATCTCGCCGGAGAGCGGGCACCCCGTGGGAGGACCGCTCCTGTCCCTGGACGCCCTGCCCGCCATGGCGTTCGTCTACATGGTCGTCTTCGGATTTCAGGAGATACAGAGCCTGGCAGAGGGTATTCCCGGGAGTGGGGATGAGAGGGAGAATCTGCTGAGGAGGGCCTTAGCGATCAGCGTCGTGCTGCCAGCGATCCTCTTCGTGCTCTACTCCGTGGCGATCTACCTGCTGGGCGAAGTTCCCGAGACCCCCATACCGGCTGTGGACCTCACCTCCGGCTGGGCTAGGGCCCTCACGGAGGGGGCCCTCATCCTGGGCATAGCCACGACCTTCATACCGGCCCTGGTCACGGCTTCAAACCACCTGAGGGAGATGCTGATCGACATATTCGACGTGAGGAGGGAGATAGCCGAGTCACCGGTGGGCAGGTATCTGGTGGCCTTCTTCGTCCTGATCCTCCTGTCGGCGGACGCCACCTACCTAGTCGAGCTCACCGACTTCGGCGTTCTCATATCGATGATAGCGATCGCCTGGAGCGTCACCAAGCTGGAGAAGATGGCGGGACTGGAGGAGAAGATCGCACTTCCTCTGGCCTCTGTGCTTTTGACCGGCATGGCCGCCTTCGTTCTGGCGGTAGTATCTCCGGACGTGGCCTTCGGAGGGGTGCTCTTCATTCTGGCCGCCACGATTTCCCTGGGGGTGGTGGCCTACGAGCTGGAGGTCGTCGAGCTCCTCACCCTGATCACATCGCTGATAGCCCTGATCTCCTCCCCGGCTGTTATAGAGGCGATGAAGGGCCTCTCCGCCATGGGAGCCCTTCCCCCCACGATAGTGGCCTTCCTCCCCTTCGCCCAGATAGCCCTCGACATCCTGGCCATATCCACCGCCATGCTGATGGCCTACCTGCTGGTCAAGAACAGGAGGACGGCTCTCCTCCTGATGAAGCCATTCTTCGAGCTTTACGATGCCCTGAAAGGCAGGTTCAGGTCTTGGAGGGAGTCGATGGGCTGAGACAGCACCCTCCTCCCCCCTTTCCTCTTTTCCCTCTCGTCCTGCTTTCCGCTGGTAGATGGAAACCGTTATCGCAAGAGAGTATAATGCCAACGATCAACCGTTATCTCATTAAGGAAACTGTATGAACATTTTACTCTAAAACGTTATATTAGATTTCCTCTTCATTTTCTATTAGGTGATGTTTTCTGCCCAAAGGAGGGTATATGGGTAGGTACGCCCGGGTCGACCTGACCTCGGGCAAGGTCACCGTCGGGAATACCTTCGACCTTATACCCGAGGATGTGATGAGGCAGTGGATAGGGGGAAGGGGCCTAGGAGTATACCTCATGCTGAAGGAGGTGGATCCCAAGGTCGATCCCCTGAGCCCCGAGAACAAGGCGTTCGTGCTCACCGGTCCCGTTACAGGAGTCGCGGCTGGACTGGAGGCTGGCAGGTGGACCAGCGTGACCAAGTCACCCCTGACGAACTCGGTACACGACTCCCAGTCCGGGGGGCACTTCGGTCCATACGTGAAGTTCGCGGGCTTCGACCTGGTCATACTGGAGGGTGCGTCTGAGGAGCCCGTGTACCTGGTGCTCGAGGACGGTAAGGCCGAGCTTAGGGACGCGAAGGATCTGTGGGGGAAGGACACCCACGAGACGACCAGAATACTGGAGAAGAGGCACGGGAAGAACGCCAAGGTCGCCTGCATAGGGCCGGCCGGTGAGAGGCTC
>WAOH01000093.1 GCA_015521385.1 Thermoproteota archaeon | reverse complement strand
CGCCCGGAGAATCCCCTCCTATTTTGATTTTCGTATTTTTCCCGTCCAAATCCCGAGCCAACAGCTTGGTCACCTCACCCGGCCTGCCCATCTTGGAGCATGAAAAACAGGAACGAGAGGGGATTTTAGAGGCTTCAGGAGGTGAATGGGCACCTTCCTACAGATCTTACCTCCCTAACGGCGCCCTCCAATCCTAAGATTTCCTTCCATGCCGACCATACCTCCGGACACGGTAGCTTAGAAGCCCTCGGGCACATCACCGCTGGCGAGCGATCCTCTATGGCCCATGACCTACCGTCATCGAGTATTATCACGTGGAACTCCCTCGGCCCGTGGGCCCCATATGTGACCCTCTTCTCTATGTCCCCGGTCTTGCTCGGACCCCCCACGAACCCCAAAAAGGAGTAATCTCCCTTCCCGTGCCTGGATATGAACTCGGTCATGGCGAACGCCTCGGCATAGGTAGCAACGATCTCCTCGAGACCGGCCACGATTATGTGCACCTCGGGACTCATCGTGATTAGCCTGTCTATCCCACTGTCGGGGAGGAAGGACATGGCTCCCGGATCCGCGGCCAGTGCCCTGACCCCGGTGATCCCTACATCCGCCTCGTAGAGCTTCCTCCTGTAATAGGCAGCTAGGGACTCCTCGATTCGGCCGCTGATATCCAGACCCCTCAAGCGCTCAGAGAGGGCCTCCTCGCCGACGCTCGGTAGCAAGTGGGAAACCGCCAGCGGAACGGAGGAATCCACCACGGTATTTTCCTCCCTGAGCTCCGCTCCCACACCTATCTCCTCTACGGCGAAGTCGAAGGATTTCACCACGGTCTTTCCCGATCCGACCAGACCCTTGACTATGTCGATGGCCTCCCGTCTAGAGCTGGCCCTGTAGCAGTGACCCCTATTCTCCTCAATGTTCTCACATGCCTTATCCACGAGGAGATCGATCTCAGAGAACGCCCTCTCCCTCAGGGAGAGTATCCTCCTCGCCGCCTCCTCGCTCACCTCTCCGAAGCAGAAGGCCATCCGCTCCAAGGTGAAATCGGCTAGGGGTCCCGAGGCGTTGCCGGACAGCACTCCATCTACTAGCTGCAGGTTTGTGTGGAAAGGCCCGCCCTCTATTGCTCCCTGTACCTCTGATAGGTCGCGAAGGAGAATGGACATCCGTCTCACCTCCCATCAGTAGAGGCAGTTTTTAATAATGGATGCTCATCCCCAAAAGCCGCGCTTCGGTGCGGAATTGGAATCGAGGAGGCCCGCAGGGCCTGGTGGCGACTGTGGGTCCGTTCTGGCCCTCCACTCACCCCACCCATTCGGCGGCGGAGATCCACGGCCTGAGAGGTTGTAGAGGACTCCCAAGCCTACCTGAGGGATTGGACGAGCTGGTGTCCCTAGGGCTCTCATCAAACCGCGTGAATTCGTTCGAAAGGAATTGAACCTTTCCATCGAACATTAAAAGCGGTGGATCCAGATTAAACCGATGAGAGGTATTATTGCGGCGGCATGCCTTTTACTCATCGCATTGGGAGTGATCCTGATGATCCAATGGGATGGGAGCGAGAGGGGAATCGGGGAGACCGGCACCCCCAACGGCTCTGGCACGACCACCACTGGGTGGATGATGAGCAGCTGGAAGCTGGGTGACCTGCCGGGGGTGAAGTTTCCCCGCGCGCGGGCGGAACCGGTCAGGCTGGGGAAGTTCCCCCTGACTCAAAATCTTCCCCTGAACGAGGGAGATCTGGTCAACCCAGAGCTGATATTTGAGGTGGGGGTAGGCGAGGCTAAGGAGAAGCTGTTAACCGAGGGCTTCGTCCTCGTGAGGTGGGGGAAGTACAGCGACCTCTCCAAGGCCTACCACCACCTCAAGCTCAGGGGATACCCGATCTACGTAACTGTGGACTCCTTCCTCCACGCCTATCACGTCCAGTTCGACTCGATCCTCGCGGACATAGAGGAGGAGTACCTCTACAGCGATCTGATCAACCTCACGGGGAGGATGACCGATCTGTGCAGTTCCGACATCCTGAAGGTGGGGAGGCCGGCGCTGAGGAACCTCGCCTACTTCTCGGTGGCAATGAAGCTCCTGGATCCTGACTACGAACCCCCGGACGAGGTCAAGGACGTCGTGGAAAGCGAAATAGAGCTCATAAATGGTGGGAAGATCGCCAACAGCTCACTGTTCGGCTACCTGGAGGATTACAGCCAGTACAAGCCCAGAGGACACTACACAAGGTCAGAGAAACTGGAGAGGTACTTCAGGGCGATGATGTGGTACGGGAGAATGGCCTTCCTCATGAGTAGGGGGCTGGTCAGTGAGGAGAAGTCTAGAGAGCTCACCATACAGGCTTCCCTGATCGCCGCCCGCCTCTCATCCGATCCCAACGCGTCGAGGTACTGGAGCAGGATATACGAGGTCACGTCCTTCTTCGTGGGCTTCGCCGACGACTACACGCCCTATGACTACTTGGAGGTCCTCAAATCGCTGTTCGGGGGAACTCTCTCCTTGGAGGAGCTGAACTCCATCCGAAAGGACGATGTCATACTCAAATTCAGGTACGAGCTGCTGAGGAGGGGGAAGCCCAAGATTTACGGAGGGACGGGGGCCTGCGAGATCTCTCCCCCCGTAACGAAGGAGAAACTGGAGAGATGCCTGGAGAAATCCGCCGGTATGAGGTTCATGGGTCAGAGGTATGTCCCCGACTCTTACGTCTTCCAGAGGCTGGTGGCTCCATCTGTCGGCCTCTTCAGGGGTAGTGGTAGACCCTTCACCCTCGTAGAGACCCAGATAGGGCTGGCTAGGGGGTTCCCGAGGGGACTGGACTGGTTCGCCGTCATCGGGAGCGATAGGGCCTTGGACATCATGAGGGAGGAGGGAGACACGAGCTACGAGGGTTACGAGGACAGGTTGAGGGAGCTCAGGGAGGAGTTCTCCTCGGTTGACTGGTCAAAGAACCTCTACTGGTCGTGGTTGGATGTGCTCCGCCTCCTAGTCGGGGAGAGGGGCGACGAGTATCCGCCCTACATGAGGTCCGAGGCCTGGCTGGACAGGCAGCTCCAGACCGCCCTGGCATCTTGGGCCGAGCTGAGGCACGACACCATACTGTACGCCAAGCAGAGCTACACGCCCAAGCTTACCGCCGCGCCTCCCCCTGCCGAGCTGGGTGCGGTGGAGCCCCTGCCCCAGGTGTACGGGAGGCTCGAGGCGCTGGTCAACCAGACGATGAGGGGTCTGGAGAAGATGGGTTACCTGAGCCAGGAGGCGAAGGTCAGGTTGGAGGTCCTAGCGCGGGCACTGAGAACGGCCAGGGAGATCTCCCTGAAGGAACTGAGTGGGGAGCCGCTGAACGAGAGCGACCTGTACTTCATCGGGAACTTCGCCGATGTGATGGATTCGGTCATGACGGGACTCGACGAGAGGGCTAGGAGCACCGTGCTCGTAGCCGACGTGCACACAGACCTCAACAGCGGCGAGGTGCTGGAGGAGGCCGTGGGCAGGTTGGACCTGATAGTGGTGGCCTTCCCCACGCCCAACGGGACGGCTTTGATGGTGGGACCGGTCCTCTCCTACTACGAGTTCAGGCATCCCATGACCGACAGGCTCACCGACGAGAAGTGGTCGCAGATGCTCGATAACCCGCCCAAGCAGTTCCCATGGCAGGAGAGGTTGTATTACGGGGGATGATCCGGATCACCGAACCGCTGGACCGCCGCTGGTCGACACGCTGACCGACCTCACCCCGCTCTCCGTTGAACACTCGCGCATCGCGGAGCCGAGCGGGTGGGCCAGTAACAACCTCCTCCGCAATGGGTAAAAGTTAGCGGGGACCGGTACCCCGATGCAGGGATGGATAGGTTACCAATAATAGCAGTTAAGCTCCTCCTAGGACTCTTCGTGATCGCGTTCCTCGCCTCCCTCTACTTCGAGACGATAGTCCCCTTGGTGAGGAGGGGCGATTACCTCAGACTCACGGCCACATCCCTCGGCCTCGTTATCATCGTAGCCGGTCTGACTCTCCTCGTGAGGAGCCTGCTAACCTTGATATTTCCACGACCTCAGGCAAGTCGGGAGAGGGCCGAGGCTGATCGAAGGATAGGTGAGAGGCTCGAAGAGATCAAGTCGTCGAGGAGCTATCTCCACAAGTTAAGGCTTTACCTGAGCAACATCAGGGATGCGACAGGCTTCCTCGCATCTCCCCTGATGTGGTTCCTCCTAGGATGGATCCTCGTCCTCCTGGGCTCCTACCTCATCAACCTGTAGTCGGGGATAAATTGAGTCACGGGATGGTCGTGGGGGTGAACGGCATGATCAGGGAGGCCAAGCGAGGGGATCGCTCCCATGTTGAGGAGATAGCGAGGCTCACATGGGAGGGCCACGATTACCTGCCGAGGGTCTTCGACTCGTGGCTTGAGGACGGT
>WAOH01000092.1 GCA_015521385.1 Thermoproteota archaeon | reverse complement strand
TCTTCCTAGCTATTGTTATAGGAGTTACCTATTGGATTACTAGACCTCCCAAGGCAGAGAGAGAAACACCTCCCCCTCCCCAAACGCCAGGAGGGTATTCTCCATGAAAGAAAGCTTTATGCTATTTTTGGGGCCGCCGGGATTTGAACCCGGGACCTCCGGCTCCCGAGGCCGGCATCCTACCAAGCTAGACCACGGCCCCAGTTCCAAGTGAATCGCACGATAAAAAGCTTTTCTCAGGTCCCGCCCAACTCCTCTAGGACCTGGGAGAGGGCTTTCTTCAGCTCGGTGTAGGTGTTCCTCAGGGCGTCACTGACGACTTTCGTGTTACCTATAACGGGCATGAAGTTCGTATCCCCGTTCCACCGTGGGACTATGTGTATGTGCACATGCCCCTCGAAACCAGCCCCAGCGGCCTTGCCTATGTTCGCGCCGATGTTGAAGCCCTCGGGGTTCATGGCCCTCCTCAGGGTGAGCATCGAGAGGCGTATCAGCCTCCACATGTCGGTCGCTTCCTCCTCCGTCAGGTCCTCTATGCTCGCCACATGCCTGTAAGGGGCCACCATGAGGTGACCCGGATTGTAGGGGTACTTGTTCAGGATAATGAAGCAGTGGTCGGACCTGTGAAGTATCAGGTTCTCCTCGTCCCTCCCCTCAGCCGGGAGGGTGCAGAATATGCACTCCTTTCCGGCCTCGGTGGCGAGCAGCTTGATGTAAGGCATCCTCCATACTGCCCAGAGTCTCCTAAGGCTCAAGCAGCTCCCTCCGTGAGCCTCAAGATAGCCTCTGCTAGATCACCACCGGCTTCTATAAGTGCCTTTCTGGCGGTCTCCCTATCGACCCCGGCCTGGGAGGCTACGAGGGATATGTCCTCCTCAGAGGGCTCATAGGATTCCTCTTCTCCCACCTCTCCGATCTCAGAGAGCTTTTCCACCTTCCCCATGACCTGGTAGATCTCCTCTCCACCCACCTTGGTTACTGACACCTGGGGATCGGATATCCGTAGGGCCGTTCCGTCTCTGAGCTTCATCAGGACCTCCTCGACATCAAGAGTCTGGACCTTCACGCCCATGCTCCTTAGCATCTTCTCCAGATCCTTGGGCCTGAACTTTCTCATCATATGGGCCTTGAGTTCCAGTAAAAGTAAAGTTTACCTTAGGCGCGGGGAGCATGGGAGCGAGGGACCTTGTCGGAAGAAGTCTACGTCTGCGAGATATGTGGTGGTACCTTCATCGGAAAGCCTGTGATAGTGGATCTGGATGGTTATAAGGCGATGGTATGCCCGAACTGCGCCAGGAAGCTCTTGCGGAGGAGAGAGAAGAAGGAAGTGAAGGTTACCATCAGGGAGACTAAGGCGGAGGCCCCGCTGAGGAGGGAACCCCCTAGGAAACCCCCTAAAGGAGTCCCCACGCCTAGGAAGAGGACGAAGGTCGAGGAGATAGAGTATGTCGAGGGCTACGGGAGTAAGATAAGGGCGGCCAGAGAGTCTCTCGGCTTGACTATAGAGCAAGTAGCTGCGGCTTTGAACATAAAGGCGTCCCTCCTCCGGAACATAGAATCGGAGAAGGTGATCCCGCCCTATGAGGTGGCCCGCTCCATAGAGAAGCTGCTCGAGATAACCATAATCCAGAGGAACCCCGAGAGGAGCGCGTCCGCCCTGCCCGAAACCTCCCCTCCCTCATCAGTAAAGTCAATTACCTTGGGCGAGATAGTAGAGGTGAAGAAGAAGAGGAGGAAGAAGTAATGCCCACCAATATCCCTCCCGAGGCTCAGGCCAAGTGGGAGGAATACTCAAAGGCTAAGACCCCCGAGGAGAAGCTTCAGAAGCTGAAGGAGTTCTACGCCCTGATACCGAAGCACAAGGGAACCGAGAAGATGGAGAAGTTCATTAAGAGAAGGATGGCCGAACTTCGGGAGGAAATCGAGAGGAGGAGAACCGCCAAGAAGTCAAAAGGACCCTCACTCATGGTTGAAAAGAGGGGAGCCGCCCAGATGGTTCTGATAGGCTTCACCAATTCGGGGAGGAGCACCATACTGTCCACCCTGACCAATGCGAGAGTGGAGGTCTCTCCCAACCCGTTCACCACCATAAGGCCCGTGGAAGGGATGATGGAGTTTAGGGGGGCACAGATCCAGATAGTAGAGGCTCCCCCCATAATACCCCAAGCTCAGGGAGGCCCGACCAACTTGTCTGTGGCCCTTGCCGGGAACGCCGATATCTTGGGCATCGTCGTTAGCTCAACAGACGAGCCTCTCTCCCAGTTGGAGGAGCTGATCTCCTTCTTGGAGTCGAGGGGGATAGTGTTGGAGAGGCCCACCGGGAGGGTGAGGATAAGGAGGAGCAGGGCTGCACCCACCATAATAATCGTGAATAAGGGGAGGATACTGGACGGTAATGAGAGGGATGTTAAGGAGATCCTGAGGTCCTACGGTATTGAGCGGGCATGGGTGGAGATAGAGGGAAGGGTGACCTTAGAGGACGTGGAGGAGGCGGTCTTCGGGGAAAAGAAGTACAAGCCGTTCATAATCTTCCTGACCAAGGTGGATGTATCCGGGGACGACTCCTTGGTGCGAGAGGTGGAAGCCAAGTATGGGGAGAGGGCCCTGGCGGTGATCCCCTTCCCCACCAAACTGCCCAGCAAGGATGATCTGGGTGAGATGATCCTGAGGGAGCTGGGGCTCATAAGGGTATTCACGAAGGCTAGGAACGAGAGAGAACCCTCCGAAAAGGCGGTCATACTGGAGAGAGGATCTACTGTCTTGGATCTGGCCAAGTTCATTCACCAATCATTCAAGGAGAGGTTCAGGTACGCCAAGGTCTGGTCAGACAGGCTGCCCTATTCGCCAATGAAGGTCGGGGCCGACTTCATCTTGGAGGACGGTGATGTGGTGGAGATAGTCGTCAGGTGATCCCATGAGCGAGTACGAGAAGAGGGTGGTCGCCAGGAAGGCATTGGAGATCGTGAAAATGGAGAAGGTGGAGTTACTGGGACTTGGATCAGGCACCACAGTGGCGGCGTTCGTGGAGGAACTGGCGAGGAGCGACTTGAGAGCTGAGATCAGGGTGATACCCTCCTCCAGTCAGATAGAGTCCGAGGCTAGAAAGCATGGACTGAGGTTAGCCGATCCAGAATACGGCAAGCCGGAGCTCACGATAGATGGCGCTGATGAGATAGACGGCGATCTCAATCTGCTCAAGGGCGGAGGGGGTGCCCTCGTCAGGGAGAAGATCTTGGCTGCAAGCAGCGGGTACTACCTGATAATAGCTGATCAGTCCAAGGTCGTGAACAGACTATGCACTAAGAAGCCCCTTCCCATCGAGGTCCTCCCTTATGGTTACCTGTGGACGAAGGAACTGGTGGAAGACGCCCTGAACTCGGAGGCACGCCTCCGCTCAACGGATAATGGGGTTTTCGTATCGGACAACGGAAACTACATACTAGATGTGGAGTGTCAACCCTTGGAAGAGCCGGAAT
>WAOH01000091.1 GCA_015521385.1 Thermoproteota archaeon | reverse complement strand
ACGGAAACTACATACTAGATGTGGAGTGTCAACCCTTGGAAGAGCCGGAATCCGTTGAGAAACTCCTGAAACTCTATCCAGGAGTTGTAGAGGTGGGCATATTTACGGGTCTGGCGGATGAGGTCCTAGTGGCCTATGGAGATGAGGTGAGGAGGTTCACTCCCTGACATCGTACCTTTTTTATTTCGATCCGGATGATGGTTGATGGGCGGTGGGGTAGGGCCGGGGGAGTAGCCGCCCCCTAGACCGGAAGGCTAATGCCGGGGCCAGTAACCCCCGAGGGCGGTAGCGGGCGGGAGCTCCCTCCCCTCCCTTGGACCGATGATCCTTGGCACTGGCGGGCTGCCGGTGGGGCATCCTCGTCCGGAGGGACGGGGTGAGCCCCTTTGCCACCGAAACGGGTCAGGCCCGGAAGGGAGCAGCCCTAAGGTGGACGGCCAGCGCTGCCAGCGAGCTGGGGTGAGTGTCCGAGGGAGGAAATGAGGGGGCTCCCTAACCCGCTATCCACCTCGGGGGAGCCCACCGCCCAAAATAAAATGTGGGATCAGATGAGCTGGACCTCGGTTCCGTCCTCCTTGATCTCGTATATGTGGATTATGTTAACCGGGCAGGCCTGAGCGGCCTCCATGTTGCAGCCGAGGTCGTCAAGTTCGGTCTTTATGGGGCTGGCTAGCCCATCGTCCTCGATCACCCAGTTATCCGGGCAGAGAGAGGCACAAACTCCATCAGCTATGCAGGACTCCCTATCATGGACTATCTTGTACTTAGCCATACCTAACACCCCCTAAGGGCGTGATAAGTGGGGGGAGATCCTATTTAACCTTTTTATGGGACCATCAGGAGCTGAATTACCCTATTTGATGTATGATCAGGCAAAAAAAGAATTTAAAATCATTGACAGGACCCAGTCTCCAAGAACTTCCCGAATCTTTCCTTAAAATCGTTTACGCACTCCTCCAAAAAAGACATCAGCATCGAAATTCGAAGGATGGTCTCATCTCCGACACCGTGTTCTACCCAACATGCCTCTTCCCTGGCCTTTCTCTCCTCCATGCTCAATACGTCCCTCAAGAACTTGTAGAACACCTCTTCCCTGTTGAGAGTGGAGGAAGCTATCCTCTCACCCTCGGGAGTGAGATCTATATACCCGTATCTCTCATAGCTGATCAATCCGAGATCCGAGAGCCTCTTTGCTGCGTCGGTGACGCTTGATAGCCTGACACCCATCTCTTCAGCTAGTTCCTTCACCCTCACTACTTTCTTTCCCTTTCTTTTGAGCCTGTAGATCGCGGTTAGATATTCCTGGAGCCCGGGAGTGATCCTCTCCTCCTTCCGGTGGGACATTTCTACCGAGGTTAAGCTTGGTGCAAGAATATTAAGATGGTCTTCCCCCATCCCAATGTATGCCCCCTTCAGTTCCGAGGGAACATAAGGAGAAAGCGCCTAAATCCGTATCGTTCTCATTGTACATAGTGAGTACCTCCAGGTCCTCGGGAAAGGGTAAGGAGGACCTAACGGGGAGGCTGGCCGAGGAGCTGATAAGGAAATCGGGCCACAGGTTAGTCAGGAGGGAGATAATACCCGATGAACCGGACGCGATCAGGGAAGCACTCCTCAAGGCATCTAATGACTCTGATGTCGTGATATTCAGCGGGGGAACGGGCCTGCATCCGACCGATGTGACCCCAGACACGGTAGAGCCTCTCCTCGAGAGGACCATACCAGGTTTCGGGGAACTGTTCAGATGGTTGAGCTACGGTCAGGTGGGTAGCGCTGCCATGGCTAGCAGGGCATCCGCCGGGGTCTTCAAAGGATCGCTGGTCTTCCTTCTTCCAGGATCTCCAGATGGGGTGGAGCTCGCACTGACTAAATTAATATTACCCGAGGCAGCGCACCTAGTATACTTGGCCAGAGGTGGTCACTAGCTCCAGATCACCTCGCCCATGTCATCCTCCACGCGTATACCTTCTAGGGAGTTGATCTCCTCCCTCAACTCGGGGTCCTTGAGGAGGCTCAAGAACCTCTCCACCGGCGCGCTTCCCAAGGAACTGCTCTTTATCAGAAAGTCGTAGTTCTCCTCCGCCAATCCGATGAAGTCCAGGCCGTATAGGGATGCGGCCGTTCTTATCCCTATACCCACATCGGCGATCCCGTGATACACAGCGGCGGCGACAGCACTGTGGGATTTAGCCTCACTCCAATATCCCCTAATCTTTCTCCGCGCTTCATCGAAGCTCAACCCCATCGACTCAGCTTCCTCCCTCAGGAGGGCATCTAGGAGTATTCTGGTCCCAGAACCCCTGTTCCTATTGATGAACGTGAGATCCCGCCTCTCCAAGAGATCCCTGATGGACCTCACACCCTTCGGGTTGCCCCTAGGTAGTATGAGGCCCTGCTCCCTACTGTAGCCCCTCACGAGTATCGCCTTCCCCTTGAACTCGTATCTCTCCATGAAGGGGATGTTGTAAGTCCAGCTTTCCGGATCCAAGGCGTGAACTCCGGCTATGTCAGCCTCCCTCCTGCTTATCGCCTTGAAACCACCTGTCGATCCCACGAACACGGCCTTGACCTGGTAACCTCCCCTCCTCAGACGGGATAGTATCCTCTCCAATCCCAAGCAGTGACTCCCCATGACAGACACGTCAGCTATCCTAGAGCCCCTGTAGAGGTGCACTTCAACGACTTCCCCCTCCTCTATTATCTCCTCGTTCTTTCCCATGACAATAAATCCGTCCGCTCTCGAAAGCGTGGTTATGGCTTCCGAGCCAGTGGGTACCGGAAAGGTAAGGTAAAGATCACCTTCCCTCACCACATGAACCGGGAGGAGGTCTTTCCTCCCCTTCTCCCCGAAGATCCTCTCAGCGGCAACTGCCTTCACAGTTCCTCCTCCCTCAGTCGACCTACCGCTCCACCTCCTTATGAGAGGGGAGATGAGGGATTGGTAGATGGTCATCGCGCTGGTAGGATAGCCGGGAAGCCCTATGATGAGCTTGCCCCTCGATTCAGCTATGACGGTCGGCTTGCCGGGATGTATGGCGATGCCGTGGACGAGCACGCCGGGAGGACCCAGTTCCTCCAGAATTCTGTACATGACATCTCCCGCGCCCACGCTCGTGCTCCCCGAAAGTATCACCATATCGAACCTATCCAAGGCATCCTCCAGCGCCCTCTTGATGGCATCGTAATCATCGGGGAGTATGCCGAGCCTCTCGGGTATCCCACCATCCTCGATTATCGACGAATAGACAGTGAACGAGTTGACATCGTATATCTTCCCGAAGTCGAGAGGTTCGCCCGGCTGGATTAACTCGTCGCCGGTCGAGAATACCCCCACCTTCGGGAGGGAGTAGACCTTCACCTTCGTCCTACCCACCGCAGCCAGGACACCTATCTCCCGCGCGGACAGGACCGTGTCGGAGTAGATGACTGTCTCTCCCCTCCTTATGTCGGATCCAGCCCCGTGAATGTGCTCTCCCGGCGATACCGCCCTGAAAACGAGGAGAGAATCCCCCTTCCTAACCGTGTGCTCCTCCATGACCACAGCATTGGCCCCCTTTGGGATGGGAGCTCCTGTAGCGACCTCCACGGCCTCCCCCTCCTCGACGACTCCGGAGAAGGGATGACCGGCTGCGGCCCTTCCGATGATCCTCAGCTCGGCTGGACGGTCTTCGTCGACCCAGAAGGTGTCCTCCGCTCTCAGAGCGTAACCATCCACAGCCGCCCTGTCGAATCCAGGTACATCCACATCCGACACAACATCCTCGGCCACAATCCTCCCTAAGGCTTGGTCGATAGGTACCTCCTCAACTGCCTCGGGCTTGGAGTAGCTGATCAGAAGGTCTAGAACCTCCTCGAATTCCTTGAGTTCCCTGAATACCTTCCTCATAGCCTCAGCCACCTCCTGTAAACCATCACATCCACCTCGGCCCCGGCCTCGTACCCCTCAACGTCCTCAGGAACTATCACGAACCCATCAGCTTGAGTGAGAGAGGAGATTATCCCCGAACCACTGACTCTCACGGGCGTGGCCATGAGAAGGCCGTTCTCACGCCTCAGCTTCACCCTAACGTAGTGCCTCACACCGGGCCTCGAAGCTATCCTCCTGTCCAGGCGGGCCCTAACTCTCGGCCATTGAAGGACTCCATTGACGCCCGAGAGCCTCGCCAGCACGGGAAGAAGTACCTCTATGGCTGCGACCATGGCCGCTACAGGGCTCCCTGGAAGTCCTATCAGAGGTGTTTCATCGATGAGCGCCAGGAGAGTCGGCTTCCCCGGCATTATGCTTAAACCGTGGAACAAGATCTCCCCACCCAACGACCTCACGATCGTGGGGACGAGATCCCTCTCCCCAACGCTGGTACCGGCGATGGTAACAATGAGGTCCCCATCTAAGCCCCTTTTGACCATCTCACCTAACTCGCCCTCGTCATCCCTAGCTATGCCCAAGTATCTGGGAACGGCTAGATCTGAGATCAACGATTCTAAGGCGTACCTGTTTGAGTTGACGATCTTTCCCCTGCCTAGTTCGGATCCGAGCTCTACTAGCTCGCTTCCGGTGCTGATTATCGAGACCACGGGCTTCCTGAATACCCTCACCCTAGTCACGTTAAGTGAGGCTAGGAGGAGCATCTCGAAGGGGCCTATGACCGTGCCCTCAGTCAGGACCGTTTGCCCCCTCATCACGTCGCTTCCCTTTCTATCCACATTGGCCCCCGGAGGTACCTGCCTTATCACCTCGACGTGATCTCCAGACCTCCTAGAGAACTCCAGCGGGACCACGGCGTCGGCTCCCTCTGGTAGGTAGGCACCCGTGGCGATCTCCACAGCTTCGCCCTCATTCACCTCGATCTCCGACTCATCTCCCGGTCTGAGTCTGCCCACCACTTTAAGCACCACGGGATTGGATGCGGACGCGCCGAACGTGTCGGACGACCTGACCGCATAGCCATCAAATGCGGCCCTGTGGAAAGGGGGAACGTCTATGGGAGAGATCACATCCTCGGCCAAAACACGGCCTCTCGCCTCACCTAGATCAACCTCCTCGGAGGAGGTCGGATGCAGGTATTCCAAGTACGTGCTAAGCGCCTGTTCGACTGGAGTCAGCCTCTTGAAGATGCGGGTCATCGGGGGAAGGTCGTGTTAATCTATAAATTAGCTTTCGCACACATTCGGGAGGATGCACTTTGGCCGAGGATAAAGAGGCACCACTACAGGAGCACATCATAGAGCTGCTTGAGAGGTTGAGGAGAGTTTTAATAGCCCTCATAATAACCTCCGGCATTGTAGTGGTGATTCCGTCTCAGCTAATAGAATGGAGGTGGGATGGCTATACACCCTTGGTCTTCTACGTGATGAAGAAGATGCAGGAGGATCTGACCAACATCAACAATCCAATAGTGAAACCAATAGCCTCATTCTTCGGGATAGAGAAGCTCCCAGTGGAGCTTATAGCTCACAGCTGGCTGGATTCCATAGAGGTAATACTTCAACTCTCCCTCCTGATGGGCTTACTGATAGCCTCGCCTTACGTGGCAAAGCAGATATACGAGTACTTGGAGCCCGCTCTGGAGGAGAGGGAGAAGAAGGTACTGATACCATTTTCCATACTCTTCTTCCTGCTTTTCGCTTCTGGGGTTGTGTACGCGTACTTCGTGATCCTCCCGCTGACCTTCTTCTTCCTCTCTTGGCTCTACCTTTTAGGAGGGGTTAAGCTCATATTCTCGGTCAAGGAATTCTACTCCTTCGCGATAATAGGGATGCTCACGACAGGTCTGTCCTTCACGTTCCCCTTGGTAGTCGCCTTGGCGTCTTACTTGGACATAATCACCCCAGAAACTCTGAGGAAGAACTGGAGGTACGTGGTGTTCGTGATTATGGTCGTGACCGCCATTATAACCCCGGATCCGACTCCGGTCTCCATGATAGCGCTGGCCATTCCGTTCCTGGCGCTGTACATCCTGTCCTACTTACTGGCTAAGAAAATGCACAGAAAAGGCTGAGAATTGATGCGAAAAGGGTGAGGAGGCCTACTCCTCGGATCCCCTCTTCTTCTTGGCTGCCAGCGCTTTTATCTCCTCCATCAACTCCTCGTCCGTCTTACCAGTCACATCTATGCCTAGGCTCAGGGCGAGTTCCCTTATCTCGCTGCTGCTCTTCTTAGTGGGTTTCTCCTCTTTCTCCTCCTTGGAGGTCACTCCACTGCTGGCCTTCCTGAACTCGTTTATGGCCTCGCCCATGGATCTAGCGAGCTCGGGGAGCCTCCTAGGTCCGAAGAGAAGCAGGGCGATCACTATTATTATCAGGAGCTCGGTCCAGCCTATGGGCCCGAACTGCATGAGCTTTAGGGTCAAGCCCGCCATTCCAGAGAGCAAAGCATCACCCGAACCATACCCCACATAACACATATATCTCTTTTTCCCTAGCGGAATGGCACGCGATCCTCGAATTCCCACCGACAGCGGTCGATGCACAGTCAAACTTTTTGTATGCTCTCTCTAGTGGGGAAGATGCGCATAATCCTGATTGGTTTGGGGGTCGTGGGTCAGGCGTTCTTGGAACTACTGGAACTCGAGAAAACCGATTTATACGGGAAGTACGGCCTCCATCCGGTTGTAGTGGCAGCAGCGGACTCCTCCTCCATGGTATACAACCCTAGAGGGCTCGACGTCCCGAGCCTCCTCCGTCATAAGAGATCTAGGGGAACCCTGCGCGGCTACCCTGACGAGGTGCTTGACATCGATCTGGTAAGGGATGTTGACGCGGAGGTCGTCGTGGAGGTCACACCATCCAACTTCAAAACGGGGGAACCAGGGATCTCCCACATCAGAGCAGCGCTGCAGACGGGAAAGCATGTTATAACTGCGAACAAGGGACCCCTCGCGATAGAAATGCCCGCCTTGGTTGAGATGTTCCAGCACAAGGGGCTCAGACTCCTCTTCAGCGGCACAGTCGGAGGGGGCACCCCCTTCCTCAGGTTCGTCGGAAAGTGCCTGTCCGGCGAGAGGATAGTGTCCATAAGGGGAGTGGTCAACGGGACCACGAATTACATACTCAATCGAATGGAGGAGGGGAAATCGTTTCAAGAAGCGCTGAGGGAGGCCCAAGAGAAGGGATACGCCGAGGCGGACCCGAGCAATGATGTGGATGGCTGGGACTCCGCCGCAAAGCTGGTGATACTATCGAACTGGGCCATGGATCTGGGCGTGACTCTGAAAGACGTGTCCGTTCGGGGCATAAGAGGTGTGGAGATAACTGAGGACATGCTCTCAAGAGGGAAGACGGTCAGGTTGATAGCCTCGGCCGATGAATCAGGCCTCAGAGTTCAACCCGAGGAGATAGATAAGAGGGACCCCTTGGTGGTCCCTGGCGCCTTGAACGCCGTTTCCTTCACCGCGGAGATATCCGGCAGGCATACCCTGATAGGGAAGGGGGCAGGCGGGAGGGAAACCGCCGCCGCCCTGATTAGGGATCTGGTGGAGCTGAAGTTGTACTTAGGGGGTGCCGAGCCATGCTCGTAATGAAGTTCGGGGGATCCATCCTCGAGGTGGCCGAGGATCTACAGTCCATAGCGGACTATCTGAAGCGTTCTTTGGAGGAGGAGAGGGTGGTAGCGGTTGTCTCCGCCCTCAAAGGGGTCACCGATCACCTCCTCAAGATAGGTAAACTGGCTGCATCTGGAGACGAGCTCGCGGTTACGAATGAACTAAGGTCCCTGAGGGAGAGACATCTGGGCATATGCGAAGACTTGGGACTGACCTGCCAGGCCGTTAGGAGGCAACTGGAGAAGTTGGAGAAGATAGTCATCGGGATAACCTACATAGGGGAGATCACACCTAGACTGAGGGATCTGATAGCTTCGATGGGCGAGAACCTGTCTGGAAGCATTCTCTCCGAGCTGCTTCAGAGGGAGGGCGTGAAATCTAGGTTCCTAACGGGAGGGGAGGCTGGCATAGTTACGGATGACTCCCATGGCGAGGCGAACCCTCTCCTCAAGGCCACCCGCGTTTACGTGAGGAGCAGGCTCCTCCCACTGCTTGAGGACACTTTACCTGTCGTGGCAGGATTTTCCGGACTCTCCCAAGAGGGCAGAGTCACGACGCTAGGGCGAGGGGGGAGTGATCTGACCGCTGTCCTCCTAGGATCCTCCCTCGGGTCCAGGGAGGTCTGGCTCTGGACCAACGTCGATGGCCTACTAACGGCCGATCCGAGGATCGTTAAGGATGCCCGACTGATAAGACAGGTTTCCTACAGGGAAGCCATAGAACTGGCCTATTTCGGTGCGAAGAGGATGCACCCCAGATTTCTGGAGCCAGCCATGGCGACCTCCACGCCTGTGAGGATAAGGAACTTCCGAAACATGAGCTCACCCGGCACCCTCATCTCCAACAGGGAGGTCAAGAGCAGAGAGGTGGTGAAGGCCGTTGGTCTGAGGAGGGGGGTGTCGATAATAACCGTCAGGGGTCTGGGGATGATCGGACGACCTGGAACCGCTGGCAGGCTGTTTTCTCTCTTGGGAGACAACGGGCTCAACGTACTCATGATCTCCCAGAGCATCTCAGAATCGGATATCTCAGTGGTCTTGGAGGCGGAGGAGGCTGAGAGGGCGAGGGGGATAATGGAGGCCAAGCTCCTAGGGCCCATCTTCAGGGAGGTCCTCTTGGACAGGGGCTGCTCCGTGGTGGCCGCCATAGGCTCGGGCATGAGGGGAACCCCCGGCGTCGCCTCCCGAGTCTTCGGAGCGGTCTCAGCTAGGGGCATAAACGTGAAGATGATAGCTCAGGGGTCCTCAGAGGTCAACATATCGTTCGTAGTCGACGAGACTGATGGAGAGGAGGCCGTGAGGGCTTTACACGACGAGTTCGAGCTTGAAAAGGGGGAGGAGGTCCTCTGAGGACCCCTCTCAAAAACTTATATTTGGAGGTGCTCTCTTCATGATTGGCCCCGGTAGCTCAGTCGGCAGAGCGGCCGCCTTGTAAGCGGCAGGTCGGGGGTTCGAGACCCCCCCGGGGCTCCATCACAGTTCTACCATGCCCTCAACGTTCACCCTTCTGATGACCTCGCGAACCCCGGCCATGACCGAGAACTCCCTCTTCAGGCCCCCTATCTCATGCTTATTCACTAGAACTGCTCCTCCTGCTTCCTTGACCATCAAAAGGCCAGCAGCCAGATCCACTATCCTCAAGTCCCCTCTGAGATCAATGAGCGCGTCTATCCTGCCCTCTGCCACCAAAGCCAATCCCAAGGCGACGGAACCCAGATCTCTCCTCGCTATATGCTTAAACCCCAGCCTATCCTTACTCACCGGGTCGCTTCCTTGACAGGGCGCGTAGATTACTGGAGTTCCCCTGAACTCCCTGACCTCCACCCTGTTGCCGTTCTTAAACGCTCCTTCCCCCTTGATAGCGTAGTAGAGATCTCCTCTGAAGAGGTCCAACAAAACAGCCATCTCGAGGTCCTTCAGGGAATTTGAGAGGGAATATGCCACAGAGACGCAGGCGAAGGGGATTCCCCTGTCGGCGTTGGAGCTGCCGTCCACCGGATCTATTAGGAGGATCCCCTCGCCCTTACCCTCCATGAGCCCACTCTCCTCACTGAGGATAGCCGGATACTCTTTCTTCTCCTTCAGCCATGCGAACAGCGCTTCCTGAGCAGCTTCGTCCACGGCCCTAGCGGTATCCCCCCCAGCGCTCGTGTAAGAGTACTCCCTGTCCGCTCCTATGAAGGGGGTAACCCTCTCCTTAATCTTCAAGGCTAGATCAACTAGCTCCTTTAGATCTATCCTCGGACCCCCCGAAAAATGTGTTAGGAGGAGATGCCCTTCACCCGACTGTCGAACCTGAGCCAGTTCTCGTAGGCGAAGGGCTCCCTCTCCTTGAGATAGTTTAGCACGAATTCCCTTATTTCGGAGCTATCCACCACATCTCTACCCTTGAATTGCTCCTGTACTGCCTTGGCAACCTCATCAGCCAGCTCAACGGAAGCACCAGCCTTGATCGCGGCCGCAACTATCTTTACTGGTAGGAACTCCTCCTCGGTTCCGGTGCTCCTCTTCCTTACCTTCATGCCACCACCTAGGTGGCGGGTAGCCTGAATACGAAAAACTTTCACTCCTAGAGGTACGGTTAAAAGGGGGTCCGGGAGGGCCGGGATGATCATCATGAACATAGCCGTTAGGGTAATGAGGGTTCAGGCCGAGAGATACGTGGAACCGGAGGACCCTCTACCGCCTAACCTGCAGATCTCCGTCAACATGAACTTGGGGAAGATAGAGGGATCTAAGGAGAGGGCCAAGGGTAAATTCCTAATTGACGTTAGCTACCAGCCCTCCGTCGCTAGGGTTACCGTGGAGGGAAGGGTGATCATAACCGGCAGGAGGGAAGAGATAGAGAGGATGATGAAGGACATAGGGGCCGGGAGGATGCCTCAACCCGTAGTTCAAGCCGTGTATGCTGCTGGTTTCTCGGAAGCGGTTATGCTCTGCAGATCGATAGGCGTACCCCCTCCCCTACCACCGCTACCCCAACCGCAGCAAGAGGGGAAGGGTAAGTCGGAGGGAATGGAGTATTCCTTGTAAGGGTGGCCCTGATGTGGGTGGACTTCCACGTGCACACCAGGCGGTCTAGGGATTCGATGGCCTCCCCCCGAGATGTGGTTAAGGCCGCTGTGAGGAGGGGGTTGGGCGCCATAGCGATAACCGATCACAACGAAGTTGTTGGGGTCGAGGAGGTGAGGGAGGAGGTCAGGAGGCGGGGTGCGGATCTGATGGTCATCCCTGGGGAGGAGGTGAAAACCGCTCAGGGCGACGTCATAGGGCTCTTCATAAGCGAGAAGATACCTGGAGGCATGGATGCCTCGGAAACCGTGGATAGGATAAAGGAACAGGGTGGTCTCGTGGTGGTGCCTCATCCTTTCGACAGGAAGATGAGGGGGGCCTTGGGAAGTGCGATCTTCGATATCTTGGGTAGGATAGATTACATCGAGGTGATGAACGGGAGGACCCCCCGCTGGAACAACAGGAGAGCCGTGGAGTTCGCCACCCAGCACGGCATAAGGGGCTTGGGAGGGAGCGACGCTCACTGGCCTAGGGAGATAGGAAAGGTAAGGACCTTAGTTAGCAGGCTGGAGGAGGGAAAAATAGAACCGATAAAAGTGGAGGGGAAGGGTTGGCCCCCTATAATCCTCGGAGTCCTCTACTCATCCGTGGCCAAGGTTTCCAAGGTCCTCTAGCCACCGCCCACCTCCGGCATTATCGTGATCTCGTCCTCGGGCCCCACCTCTGCATCGAGTCCGCCCTTCGACTCCGCTGATACTCCATTGATCAGCACTATCATCTTGAACCTCTCACCATCGGTCACTAGCTCCCTAACCTCCTTTGGAAGGGCCTCGAGCACCTCTCTTAGCTTGGCTCGCCCGATGTTAAGCTCCACTTCCTTACCTAGGATCTCCCTCGGCTTCCCCAGCAGCTTGAGCTTCATGGGGGACCTCCTTACTCCGAGAGGCTCACCACCTTCTCCAGCTGGGGGATGACGTCCTCCAGTCCCAGTGACCTGAGGGTGCTCTTTCTGGGGATGCCGTTATCGTCCCATCCCCTGAGCTCGTAGTACCAAGAGAGCATCTTATCGTAGGAATCCCTGTCGAGCTTTGCACCTGCCAGCGGTCCCTTCGTTAGGGGCTCCTCGAACCACTTCGCCGGCGGGTAGTCCATGGACCTGCTCCATCCTCCCTTCTCCCTTATCCAGAAGGCTCTTATCAGCGAGTATATCCTGTTGGAGATCCTGTACAGGTCGTCCCAGGTGTACTCGAGCCCGGTAGCTGCCTTCAGGAACTTGGTGTACCACTCCAGATCGAAGCCAAGCTCGATCCATGGCAACCTGCAGGTCACGGCGCTCTCGAAGAACCCTCCCCTGACGTTCTGCATCCAGATGAGTTTCTCCACCCTGTCCTTGCTCGCCACTCCCCTGCCTTCCCTGACCTCTATCGAGATGAACCACGCGTCCTTGTGGTGGGCTCCTATCGGGCTGGTCCCGTAGGCCAGCGCCATCCCTATATACGCGTGACAATCGTAGGCACTGGTCTCGAGTCCTTTGACGTGCATCGCGAACCTATCCGCCCCATTCCCCAGCTTGGAGGCGGCATAAGCCACTCCCTCCGCGAGCACCGCGCCGAATCCCTCCTTGCTCACCACCTTCCTAGCCAGCTCCAGCATGGCCGGAGCGTTACCCCACTCCAAGTCGACTCCGACCTCCTCCTTGCTCAGTATGCCCCTCTGAACCGCCTCGGTCGCGAAGGCGAGTACGGAGCCCATGCTTATGGCGTCCAAGCCCGTCTCATCAGAGAAGAGGTTCAGGGTCATCACCCAGTTCATGCTGTCTATTCCCAGGTTGGAACCGTTCATGGCTATGTTCTCGTAGTCTACCTCGGTCCTCCTCCCCTGGTACGGGCCCTCCTTGATCTCGGTTATGTTACCGCACGGCATGTTGCAGTTGGGGCAGCCCTTCTGGGCGACCTTGTATATCTTCTCCATCGCGTTTCCTCCTATCTTATCGAACCCATCGAACACCCCCTCGCTGAAGTTGTAGGTCGGGAGAGCGCTGTTCTCGTTGGCCCATTCCACGGTGAACATAGTCCCCTGCCTGACCCAGAAATCGTAGTTATCCTTGGATTTCACATCCTTGTAAGCCTCAGCCCCGAGCCTGATCACCTCTTTGGGATTGTCGAGCGGTATCTCCTTGCTACCTCTCACTACCAGTGCCTTCAAGTTCTTTGAGCCCATGACCGCCCCCATTCCGGGTCTCCCACCGGCCCTCCCCTTCTCCGAGGTCACCACAGATATCTTGACTAGGTTCTCTCCAGCTGGTCCTATCACGAGGATCCCCGCATTTTTACCGTACTGAGATTCCAACTCATCTTGCGCCTTGTAGGTATCGAGCCCCCAGAGATCCTTGGCTGACTTTATCTCCACCTTGTCGTCCTCAATTACTATCATCGAGGGCTCCTCCGCCCTCCCAGAGACTATGACAGCGTCATAGCCCGCCTTCTTCAGCTGGACGGAGGCCTTCGTTCCTATGTTACCGTCCCCGTAGCCACCGGTCAAGGGGGACTTGGCGGCTATGACCATCTTACCGCTGCTGGGCAGCGTCAAACCGGTGAGGGGTCCCGTGGCAAATATGAGCAGATTATCCGGTGAGAGGGGATCCACACCTGGCGGAAGCTCCTCCCAGAGGGTCTTTATGGCTAGCCCTCTCCCACCAAGGAAGTCGACAGCAACTTTGGGGTCCAGATCCTGCACCACGCTCTTTCCCCGGGTGAGGTCCACCCTTAGTATCTTGCCAGTCCAACCACCCTTCATTCGATCACCGGGATTCACGGCAGCTGAAAATTAAAAGGTTTTAATCGGTATGAATCCCGTGTGGCCCTCCGAAGGTTCGATAGGTGATCTCGGTACTGTTAGAGCCTCGATAGGAACTCTGGTGAAGCTCGGCCTCCTTCGCATGAAGATGGCCGCTGATCCCAAGACCGCCTATTTACTGGTCCCCGGTGGGTGCTTGGGCAGGTGCGCCTTCTGTCCCCAATCTATTGAGGAGGACAGGTTAGCCAGACTAAAATGGCCCCTAGTAGACATCGAGAGCGTGTTGAGGGGCCAAGAACTCTTTGAGAGGGTGTGCATCCAGTCAACCCTTAAGAGAGGATTTCCACTCGAGGTCGAGAACATAGCCTCTCTCTTTAGGGGTCCAGTTTCCGTATCAATAAATCCCGTCCACCGGGATCTGCTACGCAGGTTGAGGAGGTATGCGGACAGAATAGGGGTGGGTCTGGATGCCATGTCTCCCACCGTCTTCGATAGGGTGAATAAGCCCGGGTCCTGGAACTCCTACGTCAAATTCATTGAGAGGGCGATCGATGTGTTCGGGAGGGGGAAGGTGCATGTTCACCTGATAGCTGGAATGGGGGAGTCGCTAGAGGAGGCAGTTCACACCATGTCCACCCTGCAGGAGATGGGCGCCGAAGTGGCCCTCTTCTCATTCACCCCCGTGCCTGGGACCCCAATGGGATCCCATCCTAGGCCGGATATCAAGTACTACAGGCAGCTTCAGGTTATAAGGCATTTCTTAAGCGAGGGGATCCCCCTAGATGAGATCAGGATGTACGACCCGGACGAATACCGGGAGGCCTTCCTGACGAGCGGATGTCCCTCCTGCAACAGGCCGTTCTACAATGAGGACCCTAGAGGTCCCGTCTACAACTTTCCCAATATGGACCTGCTGGATAGGAGCTGGGAGGAGGTCAGGAGAGAGGTGATAAGTGCCATTGGGGACCTTAGGATTCGTTCCCAAGGGTAAGTTCGCTGAGGTGAGCATAACAGGATATAGCTGTCCGTTGAATTGCCCGATCTGCCGCGGTAAGTGGCTTAAAGGGATGATACCGGCCACTTCCCCCGATGACCTGATCCGAGTTGGTCGGAAACTGAGGAAGGAGGGAGTCGAGGGCATCCTGATAAGCGGCGGCTTGGGGTTGGATGGAAAGCTGCCGGTAAGACCATTTGCCTCGGCGATTAGGGAACTTAAGAGGATGGGATTCTTCATCAGCGTCCATACTGGAGTGGTTGGTAGGGGCGAGGCCGAGTTGCTCTCCAGAGCCCAGGTGGATCTAGCCGATTATGAGTTGATTTTAGACGGGGAAGCTATTAAGAGGGCCAAGTCCCTTCCGCTCAAACCCGAGGACTTCATCCGGAGCATGGAACTCTTAATGGAATCGTCCATCGAGGTGGTCCCTCATGTTACCGTGGGGTTGCCTGGTTCTAAAGAAGAATGGTATACCGAAGCGGCCGATACAATTAAGGAACTCGGGATAAGTAGGTCCGTTGTGCTGGTGTTCGTACCCACTCCAGGCACCCCGTTCGAGAGTTATGGCCCCCCTCCTCCCAGTAGAGTGGTCGAGGCGGTTCGCATCCTCAGCAAGTCCTCGAAGGTAAGTTTAGGGTGCATGAGACCCCCTTGGATGAAGAGGGAGCTAGATACCTCGCTGGAGGGATTAGTCGACAGGATAGCCAATCCACATCCCAGCTTGGGACTTGACATAGTACGTGCCTGCTGCTCAATCCCAGATCGATTGATAGAGAGATTCATACGGGTTTAACGGGCCAGAAAACTCACGACTCCTCTCAACAGCGGGTTCCTTATACAGTGAGCGAGGTCCTTGGTGGGGTAAAGTGAGAGAGATTTTTTCACCTCCACGTCCAGCCTTATCGAAAGCTCCTCCATGGATTCCTTGATCTTGTCCAGCGGTAAACGCATCTCAACATACTTCAGGACCTCCTTGTCCATCTGCACTCTCCTCTTCGCCAATTCGAATGCGTCCTCATCTATTAGCCCAACCTCGAGCTTAGCCCTGTTCAATTCCTCGTACGCTGTTAGGGAGGAGAGCACTATGTCCTGTCGATCCATCCAAGCGGTCCTATAATTCAGTGAATACTTCCAGTGATAAGAGGTCAAGGCCCTTCGATAGCTCTCCAAGTCCCTGAAGAGGATCTCATATCCGTGCTGCTCTGGGTTGATGAAGGCCCTGCTTCCCGGATCCACAAAGGGAGCTAGGGGAGAAACGAATGCATCCACCCGCCTGGAGATCTCCCTCAACCTCAGGAAATAGGAGGCCACGAGATGAGCTTGATCCGGGGTCTGCTTTGGAAGGCCCATCATGAAGTACAGATCCAGCCTCTCAAACCCCAACTCCTCCACATGCCTGACCATCTTCTCAAGTTGGTCATTACCGTAGGGCCTTCCGAAGGCCCTTCTAACAACCTCCAGCGGGCTTTCGGGTGATATTTGGAGGTAGACCCTGTGGGAGGTCTGCCTGAGATGCTCGAGTACTCTCTTAGACGGAGGGGAGAAGAACTCGAATATCAACTCGTTATCCAGATCCAATTTCCTCAGGAGCCTCGATACCTCCTCCACCCTATTCCCATACCGGAGGTCTCCGACAAAGAATATCGGCATTGAAGACAGATTTGCTATGCCCTCAACCTCTTCAGCTATAGCCTTAGGGGACTTTAACGCTAGCTTTGTTCTTCCGAAGAAATTTGAGTAAGAGAATTTGGAGCCACCGCAGGTCGCGCAGTTGAACGCGCATCCTTTGACGGTGATAACTCCGGCGATGGGTGCCTCTATGAATGAGCAGAAGGGAACTCCTAGGGCAAGATCCCTGCTCCTAATCAGGTTCTTGACTAAGACTCTATGGTCTATAACGAACTCGTCTAATGTATCGGGAACCCATCTGATCCCGTTTTCCCTGATTCTCCCATCTTCTCTCCAAGTCACGTTAGGCGAACTAGATGGACCTTCCTCCAAGAACCTGAGGAAGGGAATTTCGGTGCTGTCCCCTAGTAGCACTGCGTCGATGAAGTCATAGTTGGCCATTATCTCCCTCCTGAAGAATGTGGAGGAGAGACCACCCAGCACAACCTTGCTGTCGGGGTGGTGCTCCTTCAGGATCCTCGCCACCTCAACTGCCCCGTGCGCGTGGACCAGCCAATGGAGATCTATGCCATAGACCTCGGCCTCTAGATCCTTGAGGAACCTCTCTACATCGAAATCCCTATCTCTCAACATCTTTGAGGCCAGATTGAAAATCCCGACCTTGTATCCCCTTCTAGTCAGGTATGTCGCCAGCGTGAGGAACCCGTATGGTATCATGTCGAAGACGAAGAGTGACGGTACTACCTCGCTTATGACCGCCGCGTAGAGGTATCGATCTCTGAAATCGTAGACGCTAGGTGCATGTATTAGCGCCACGTCCACTTTCAAGCCCGCAGCACCCGAGGCCAGACTAAATGCTTTTTTACTTAATGATTCCATACCCCCTGATCTCCTATGGATGACCTCTCCACGGGTTTCAAGCTGCTGAGGAATGCCCTTCTCCTATCTCTAATTGCGATCATAATACCTTTGGCGTCCCTAGGAGCAATGGGAACCGCAGATCTGAGCTCTATTAGCCTCGAGCAGATGATGGTGGCTCTCTCTACAGCGGCAGCGGCTGGGGCGATATCCGGCATTTTGAGCCTCGTATCACTATTCTTTATGTACAAGGGCTGGAGCGAGATGTGCTACGGGCTAGATGAACTGTTTTGCACGATAAGTCGGGTGATAAAGTACGGTACCATCGCCGCCTTCGCCCTCCTACTGATCTCCTCGGTGATGATGTACTCCTCCATTCAAAACCTAATGGAAAACCCAACCGGAGCCATCTCCGCCTTTCTAGCTGCCTCTCCACTGCTCATGCTATCAGGTTTAGCGGGTCTGGCGGTCTTTCTATCGATAGTATACGCGTTCTACAAACTGGGAGCGATCTTAGGGATCAGTAACCTCAAGACAGGGGCTATACTAATTCTGGTAGGTCCTCTAGTGTCGTTTTCAAACTTGGTGATCTTGTCCCTTGGGCTAACTGTGCTAGGGCTTATCCTCCTGACAGTTACGACTAACAAGCTAGTTCACGCCGAAATAGAGGTGGAAGAGGAAGAAATCGAAGAAGAATATTATGAGGAACCGGCCGAACGGGGAGAGATGAGGCCCCTAGCCAAGAAGAGACCTAGACAGAGGATTAGGCCGACCTATGAGGAAATAGAGCGACCTCACAGGCCCGAACCCACAGGGGAATGGGTGGAGATGCCTCCTCCTAGGCGTAGAGAAGCAGGTGCGCAACTAGTGGGCCCCAGCGGATTCATCGCTAGACTCGGTCCGGGGATAAGGACCTTCGGGAGGAGGGACTTCGCCGGATTCGTTCCAGAGGAGGACCTAGATTACATATCTAGGAGACACTTCGAGATAAGAGGGACCTCCCAAGGGTACTTTATAAGGGATCTAGGGAGCCTCAACGGCACTTGGGTGAATGGCAGAAAGCTGGCTAAGGGAGAGTCGGTCAAGCTCACCAATGGAGCAGTGATAGATGTGGCCGAGGTCGTCAGACTGAGGTTCGTCTCAAGCGAGCCGGAGGACCTAGGTGTCCCCTCTCTATGAAGATCCAAGGAGCCCGGGGTTCTTACCACGTAATAAAGAGGCTGGGGAGAGGGGGATTCGCCGACATCCTCCTAGCTAGGGCTAATGGCGAACTAGTCGTCCTGAAACTTCCGAAGGAGGATGAGATGTCCAAAATACTGCTCAAGGAGGAAGCCTCCATTCTCAGAGAGGTATCTTCCCCCTCGCCTCACGAGCACATAGTTGCCTTCATCGAATGGATCGATAGAATACCCGCTCTGGTGGAAGAGTACGTACCGGGTCCCACCATAGGGGAAGCCTACAGGAGCAGAAGGGCCACTCAGAATGACGCTATAAGGATATCCCTTGGCGTCCTTTCCGCTTTGGAGAGGATACATTCGCTGGGTGTTGTTCATGGAGATGTAAAGCCAGACAACATAATACTCCCGCGCTCCCTGCACCCAGTCCTTATAGACTTAGGCGTGGCTAGGGCCATAGGCAAGAGATCCGTGGCAGGAACCCCGGGTTGGAGTGCGCCCGAGTTTCTCCGGGGAGAGGTCTCTCCAGAAGCTGACATATACTCGGTCGGAGTTCTCATCCTCTTTCTGGTCTACGGAATCGATCCAAGAGAACCTCTGAGACCCGATGACCTTCCAAGCAACCTCTCAGAACATCTCAGGTACGTCTTGAGCAGAGCACTAGACCCTGATCCTAAGAAGAGATTCAGCAGCGCGAGGGACATGTCTCTCTCCCTCATGGGGATGAAGCTTCCATCAGAATCTGGACCGAGGATAGTAGTTCAGGGGAAGACAATACCCCTCAAGGACAAACTGATCATAGGAAGGGTGAGGAGACAGGGAGGTACTGGAAGAGCGGATGTAAACCTTCAGGAGGTGGGATCAAGGAGAATTCTGCCCCCTGGCCCGCCTAGAGGCTGGATAGAGATAGTTAGGGTGGGGAGCGAGTATTGGATCAGCGATAGAGGAGCTCCCGGTGGGGTATGGGTCTATGAGGGAAATAGGTGGATCAAGGTGCTGGATTACCCGCTGAAACACGGTCAGCTGATTTCGTTCGGCTTGAGGAGAAGGGGTGGGGATGTGCTTCCCTACGTCCCAGCTAGAGTTTACTTAAGGTAACTTTTTTACCCGGGCCTAAGTAGGTCGCATCGATCTACCATGAGCAACATAAGGGCGCATTTTACCCCTCCCAGAACCGCTGGCATTCCGCAGCCGCCTGAGAATGTCAAGAAGATAAGGAGAAGGATAGCCGTAATGAGCGGCAAGGGAGGCGTCGGCAAGACCACCGTATCCGTGAACATAGCGGCTGAGCTGGCTAGAAGAGGGTACTCCGTCGGTATACTCGACACGGATCTCACAGGACCGAACGTTCCAAAGGCGTTGGGACTCATTGACGTTCCGATTTACGCCACGAATGAGGGGATCATCCCAGCAGAGGGCCCCCTGAAGATGAGGGTAATGTCCCTCGGGTTGATGGTTAGGGAAGGAGATCCGGTCATATGGAGGGGTCCCCTGAAAGCCAAGGCCATCCAAGAGTTCGTGGAGAATGTAAATTGGGGGGAACTCGATTATCTAGTGGTGGACCTCCCCCCGGGCACAGGGGATGAACCTCTCAGCGTCATGCAGCTGATCCCCCTCCACGGCGTAGTCTTGGTGACCACCCCCCAAGAGGTCGCCCTGATGGATGTGAAAAGGGCCCTCCACATGGTGAGGAAGATGGAGTACAAGCCTCTAGGCATAGTAGAGAACATGAGCTACTTCATATGCCCCGGCGGCGAGAAAGTGAGGATCTTCGGTGAGGGTGGTGGGAGGAGACTCGCTGAGGAGGAGAAAGTACCCTTCTTGGGGGAGATACCCATAGATCCCAAGGTCGTGGAATTCATGGATCGGGGGATGCCCATAGTGCTGGCCGACCCCGAGAATATCGTGTCCAAAGCATTCAAGGAGATCGTCGATAAGATAGAAGAGCAGCTGTCCGAAGCTCAATGACCGCTCTCCATCGGGAAAGTCCCTTTCCTAGGTTTTTGAGATCCTTTATTTCCCGTCTCGATCATATATAGGATTAAAAGAAAACGGGTCACGCGCATTAGTGGTGGTGCTGCTTGGCATCGGAGGTTCCTCCTGTATACATCGGTCTTAAAGGCATCTATGTCGCTAAGACGGCTCTCAGCTATATAGATGGGGAGAGGGGGAGGCTCATCTATAGGGGCTACTCAATTGAGGACCTAGCCGAACACTCATCGTTCGAAGAGGTCACCTACCTGCTATGGTTCGGTAAGCTACCTAACAGGAAGGAGCTGGAGGAGTTCAAGGAGAACCTTTCTAGGGAGAGGGAAATACCGGATGATGTCGTAGATATTCTCAGGAAGCTTCCAAAGAGTTCTCATCCCATGGACGTCCTGAAGACCGGAGTAGCCGCTTTGGGCCCCTTTGATCCTGACCTGCCTAATATATGGGGGCAGCACATCCACGAGAAGAGGACGGAGAACTTGAGGATAGCCATTAGGATACTCTCCAAGATGCCCACCATAATGGCGTACTTCCACAGGATGAGGGAGGGTAAGGAGATAGTGCGCCCAAGGACAGACCTCAGTCACGCCGCGAACTTCCTCTACATGATGTGGGGAAGGGAGCCCAAGGAGATAGAAGCCAAGCTCATGGATGTAGCATTAATACTCCACGCCGACCACGGATTTAATGCATCGACCTTTGCATGCCTAGTTACGGCATCCACCCTCTCGGACCTCTACTCGGCGGTGGTCACGGGTATATCGACTCTGAAAGGTCCGCTTCATGGAGGCGCCAATGAGCAGGCGCTGAAGATGCTGATGGAGATAGGATCTCCGGAAAGAGCCAGAGATTACGTGAAGGCTAAGCTCGAGAGGAAGGAGAGGATAATGGGATTCGGGCACAGGGTGTACAAAGCGTACGATCCTAGGGCTAGAATACTCAAGAAATACGCGGAGATGCTCGCCAAGGAAACCGGTCAGGAGAACCTGTTCAACACCGCGCTGGAAGTTGAGAAGGTGATGATCGAGCTCCTCGGGAAGAAGGGTATATTCCCGAACGTGGACTTCTACTCGGGGCAGGTATATCACATGCTGGGGATCCCCACCGATATCTTCACCCCAATATTCGCTATCTCTAGGACCTCCGGATGGATAGGGCATGTGTTCGAGTACTGGGAGGAGAATGTCCTGATAAGGCCAAGGGCCCTGTACGTGGGTCCAATGGAGGCCAAATACATACCTCTAGATGAGAGGCTATAGGGCAGAGGAGCATCAATCCTCCCTTCCTTTTTGTTAAGATCTTGTTATGATTTTATTAATAGGGTCAAATAAGGAATAGTAATATCAGGGTAATAATACATTATTACGAGTGAAGCGGTTTCATGAGTAAATCAGGAATTCATCCGCATCAACCTTTATTTAGGGCTACCAGAGTGATCACCTGATGAGAGCAACGAAAATAACACTTATCTCAGCTCTACTAGTGCTTACGCTAATGACGGTGGCCGTTTCGGCTGATACAGGATGTCCCGCCGTGGACTCCTCTACTGATGTGGCACCTAGGGTGGTGGAGATAACGGTATACAGGATCAGTGGGAAAACCGTTGAACTAATAGGGGTAGTAGAGGACCCGGACAGCGGCTTAAGGGAGTGGATCTGGGACTTCGGAGACGGGACGGTTGTGAAGAAGACTGGCGGTTGGTCCAAAGTAGGCGATTCGACCTACAAGATGATGGTGAAGCACACGTACAGCGATTACAGGACTTACACGGTCAAGCTTCAGGTGATTGATGACTGGCTCAAGGAGTCCAACGTGAAGACGAAGCTAGTCACCATAAAGAAGTCAAACTACAAGCCCGTAGTGAAACTCAAGAAGGTCTCTCCCAATCCAGCCCAGCCCGGTGAGAAGATCGTATTCGAGGTAGAGGGAATAGATCCGGACGGGCGAGTGGTGGAATATTACTGGGATTTCGGCGACGGTAAGAAGGCTAAGGGGGCTAACCTGACTAGGGTAACCCACTCTTACTCTAAGGAGGGGACGTACGTCGTCAAGGTGAAAGCGAAGGATGACAAGGGCGCTTACTCAGACCCTGTCACCGAGGAAATCTATGTACGCTCACAGACAAAACCTAAGCCGAAGAACAAACCACCGGTCATAACTAAGGTCAGATATACTCCTGCGGATCCCTCTGTAGGGGTCCCGGTCACCTTCAGGGCCACGGCATCCGATCCAGAGGGAGATAGGCTCACTTTCCAGTGGAACTTCGGAGATGGGACTGTAAAGAACGGTGGCCCGCAGATGGCCCATATCTACAAGAAGGAAGGGGCTTATACGGTTAAGGTAAGGGCCGTGGATTCCAAGGGCGCGTCTTCTGCCTTGTACACGGTCAGCGTGGCCGTGAAGGGGAACAAACCCCCCCAGGCATCCATAGTCGAGGTGAGGACTAGAGACAACATAACTTTCCTATTCCAAGGCATGGGAGTCGATCCCGACGGCCAGGTTGTCGCGTACGAATGGGACTTTGGCGACGGTAAGAAGGCTAGGGGAGAGCTCGAGGGGAACTCCATACCTCACAAGTTCATCAATCACACTTACACCTCCAGCGGTAACTACACCGTTAAGTTCAGGGTCAAGGACGATAAGGGTTCTTGGTCTCCCTGGATCTCAAAGAGGGTGGTGGTCTTCATCCCGGAGAAAGTCAGCTCCGCATCGTGGGCTGGCTCCGAGTTCAGTAACTTAGAGATCGCGGCTGGTTTGGGTACCCTGATAGTCTTGGGAGCGGGTTACTTGGCATACAGGGAATCCAAGGGCAACGCCTTCATAGAGAGATCAAGGGAGAGAACGAGGAAATCTCGTAGGGTCACTGTGAAGAAATCTCCTAAGAGGAGAACCTCAAGAAATGGATCTAACGCAACGAGAAGAAGAAAGAGACCTTGGCCTACCTCCTAAGGTCCCTCACCTTCAAGTTCTCCTTCTTTTGTTCCTGTAATCCTTGACTAGAGACACCACCTCCCTGAACCTCGGGTGGTCGGAACTAGCTAAGAGCTCGTATACGGCGGACTCTGAGGTCGTCACGTAGACCCCCTCTTGGAGTAATCTCGCTAAAGTTACCTCCTTATCCCTTGGGAACGTCGATCCCGTCGCATCGCTCACTAAGTGAACCTCCAAACCCTGAGCCAGGGCGCTCAGCGCTGTCTGGAGCACGCATATATGGGTCTCTATCCCGGTTAGCAGGACCTTGCTCCTTCCTAGGCCTAGCAGCCTCTCTCTAATCTTTTCGTCCCTGAATGCGTCGAAGACCGTCTTCTCGAGCTTCTCGTCCAGCAATTCATCTATCTCACTAACTGTCCCGCCTAACTTCTCGGGGACCTGCTCTGTCCCCACAACCGGCAT
>WAOH01000090.1 GCA_015521385.1 Thermoproteota archaeon | reverse complement strand
CTCCCTCGGCTCCCCCTCCGCCACCTCGAGGCCCATCCCCTCAACCTCCTCCTCGGTCAGCCCTAGCACCTCCATCAGCCTGGGTGATATCCCCACCCCCACTCTCTCCTCAGGGGACATGATTCCAGCCTCCCGTCGCAGTTCAGGGGGCACGCCTGGGATAGATCGCACCTCTTCCTCCCGTAATTGAAGAGCATGTCGGGGTAAAAGGAGAGAAGAGCTGGTTCGAAGGAGAGGATGGCCTTGCCCTCCCGTCCAGAGGCTATCACCGGTAAGTTGAATCCCTCCAGCTTCTCGACTATCTCCCCCAGGTTGGAGGAATTGAGAAGATCCTTCAACATTTCCCTTAACCTCTCCGCCCTCCTGGGGAGCCATCCGGCTTCGAGTAGGGAGATCGCATCCTCGAAGGACCTCTCGAAGAAATCGATGGGTATCTCGGTGAGCCTGTCGAACCTTATCATGTCCCTCAAGTCCCTCCCGGAGAGGGCTGACGCGAAGAAGGCTAGAGGGGCCGTCTCAAAGGCCTCGTAGGTGCTCAGGCCTCTGCTCACCGCCTTCTCGATCAGGCTCACGACGAGGCCTATCGAGGCCCTGTGCCACGGCGTGCTGTTCAGGGCCTCCTCTATGAGGATCTTCCCCTCCTCCGGTGAGGCCGTCCTCCTCAGCACCCTGACCTCCTCGCTATCCTCGAAGTCCTCGTAGAATTGGGGGAAGGAGAGGGCCCTGTAGTGTCCAGCTAGAGGGGCGGCCTCCAGCATGATGAGTTCGTCTGCAGGACTCCCGGCCACCCCGGCGAGCTCGGCCTCCGCTCTCAGGTAGTGCTTCATCCCGTCGTAGGAGAATAGGAGCTCTATATGATCTCTCTCGTGTACGAGTAGGGCGAAGAAGTGGAGAAGCCTTCTCTCCGCTCCTATCATGGTTCTATCACTTATCACGACGTCAGAGGAATAGACTATGGATACGGTGCCCTTCTCTACGCTGTAGCTTATTCCGTTGAACCTGAACGTCTCCCCCATCCCGTGCTTCAGCGATTCACGGAGTTCCTCCTCCAGCATCGGGGTCATGAGCTAGGAGAGAATAAGAGCTTATCGAGGCGACCACGATGGTCCCTCCCTGCGACGTCAGATCCCCCCTCCAGGGGACTGCAGAGACTTCGAGGCGCTGGCCGTTTTCCAGGCAGGGCTTAAACCCATCAATCTGGATCCGGTCGGGGGCATGGTTGCCTACAACACCCTGGTCCCGGCGTCCGCCGTCGTGTACCAGGGATGGTGGAGGACTCCCCCAGCTTGACGCGGGGGTCGGGACTACAGGGTTGATGCCGGCCGTGGTCGGGGAGTCGGGAGATCCGAAAGATTAAAGCCTACTCCGTTCAGGTGGAATGAAGCTGGATGAGGATCTCCAGGAGGTACTTCCTCGGAGGAGCCCTGGCTGTGGCGGCCGCCGCATCTTTAGACTCCTTGGTGATTGAACCCCAGCTCGCGCTGACGGTGGAGAGGGTGGAGCTGGACTTCGGCGGGCAACTGACCCTCAGGATGGCCCTCGTGGCCGACACCCACTTCACCTCGGGATACATCTCACCGTCGATCAGGGAGGCCCTCAGGACCATCGAGGGGGCCAGACCCGACCTGATAATGGTGGCCGGAGATTTGGTATCCTCAAAGGAGGGCTGGTCATCGGCGAAGGAATTCCTCTCGGGGCTGAGGTCGATCTCCCCGGTGATAGCCGTCTGGGGAAACCACGATCACTGGCACCTGGGCGACCTGAGGGAGAGGAAGAGGGAACTCAGGGAGGTGGGTGTGAAGGTACTCGTCAATGAGAGCGTGACGTTCGAGGGGGTCAACGTGGTCGGGGTGGACGATCCCTTCACGGGGCACTCCGACCTGGGCAGGGCACTTGCTGGTTCGGGGGAGGGACCCAGAATCCTGGTCGCCCACTCGCCTCAGATCATCGGGGAGGCCAAGGACCTCTTCGAGCTCGTGGTCTCGGGCCACACCCACGGGGGCCAGGTGGTGATCCCCCTGCTCGGACCCCCCTTCGTCCCCCTGCCTGCCGAGTACAGGAGGTACGTCTCGGGCCTCTACACGGTGGGGGGAACTAAGCTTTACGTTAACAGGGGACTGGGCACGTCCTTCTTCCCCGTGAGGTTCAACTGTCCCCCAGAGGTCACCTTGTTTGAGGTCTCGTTCGATTGAGCGGTAGAACCTCTGACCGAGCCGACAGGATGGAGCACTCGTTTTTAGGTGCCGACGAAGGGAAGTCCAGCTCCGGCTTAAGCCCACCTCGATTCGGTGAACCCTCTGAGATTAAAGGTCCCGAAGCCTGTAACCTCTCGTGCTCCGCAAAACCTCAAGTTCTGAGGTAGAATAGGTTCTAGGTTAGGACTATGCTGTTTGATGAGGCCCAACGCATGGAGGAAGGATCTCTACTGTGGAGATGATGAGATGATTAGCTAGAGAGGTTGAGGTGGACTGTCAAGGCTGCTCCTTCTGGTCAGCCGGCGGTTACATTATCGGGACAGAGGGTCTGGGGAAAACTTTTTCCCGTGTAGGTGGCGATCCGCGGGTTGAGATCGATACCGTCGCGACTGTGCTTCCTAGCGGTGATCGCGCTCCTCTTACCGCTGGGGCTGATCGCGGCGTCCCCCTCCCCCCGGCCGGAGCCCAACGGGAGGATACGCCTCTACCTCATGGGT
>WAOH01000089.1 GCA_015521385.1 Thermoproteota archaeon | reverse complement strand
GGAGGTTCAGGGATCAAGGCCCTTGCTAGCACGCCTTACCTGCAGATCCCCTTCCTCATAACAGCCGCCGCCCTGCTCGTTAGCGCTCTCGTGGTATACTTCGTGGTTAAGGAGCCCGAAGTCCGCGTGGAGAGGGAGGAGGGCCTGTGGGAGTACGTGAGGAGCATATTCTCCAACAGGGATTTCCTCAGGTTCTACACCGCTCAGGTCATGTGGTGGCTGAGCTTCGAGTTCGTGGCAATCTTCCTCTTCGGCATACTGGCCTACATTTTAAGGGGCGCAGCCACAGAGCTTGACGTGAAGGCCGTCACCTCCCTGGGCCTCCTCCTCATGGCCCTGTTCAACGTCACGGTCCTGGTGGGTTCAATTCCCGGCGGGATCATCTATGACAGAATTGGGAGGAGGATAAGCATCATCGCGGGCAGTGTGGTGTTCGCCCTGCCTCAGCTCTGGGCCTGGACCATAAGCTCGAGAAATGAGGTGACGGTGGCGCTGGCAGTAGCGGGGATCGGCTGGGGGATGCTGATGGCATCATCCTTCCCGGTCATAGGGGACCTGCTGACCAGCTACGAGAGGGAGGAGCTGACCGGCCGCTATTATGGGTTCTTCGAGGCTACCAGGTCGCTGCCCATCCTCCTAGCTGGCGTGATAGGGGGAGCGATAGTAGATCTGGCCGGAGGGAACTACAGGATCCTCTTCCCGATAGGGGCCATACTTGTCCTGGCCTCGATCCCCCTGATATGGGGCATGAGGAGGCTGGAGAGATGATCATCTACGTGATCGCCCTCGCGGCCCTGGGTTTCCTCCTCTTCATATTTTACGTGAGCTACAGGCTCGTGAGGCCACCGAGGTACGTGGGCGAGTGGACCCCCTCCGATCTGGGCATGGAGTACGAGGACATCTCCCTGACCACCGAGGACGGCATCAGGTTGGAGGGGTGGTGGGTAGACAGGGGAAGCGACAGGACGGTGGTGCTCCTTCACGGCTACACGGTGAGCAGGTGGGCGTTCTACATAAGGAAGATGATGGAGTACCTGTCCGGGGAGGACTACAACATCCTGACCTTCGACTTCAGGGCTCACGGGAGGAGCGAGGGGAGATACACCACCTTCGGATACTCAGAAATCCTAGATTTCAGGGCTGCCCTGGACTGGCTGAGGAAGGAAGTGCCTGAGAGGTCTAGAACTGTGGGTGTCGTGGGGTACTCGATGGGTGGCGTGGTGGCGATCAGGGCGTTGGCGGAGGAACTGGCCGCAGCAGGGGTCGCCGACAGTCCACCAGTTCTCACCGATAGGAGCGCAGCTAGGGGGCTCAGGTACTTCGCCGGTCTCCCGTCCATATTCTATCCACTCGTGAGGTTCTTCGCGAGGCTGCTAACCGGTGCTGAAACGGTGGATGTAATCGCTCTCGCTAGGAATATCAGAAGGCCGCTCCTGCTGATAGTCGGGAGAGAGGACCCCCTAGTGAAGGTGGAGGAGGTGGAGAGATTCGCGCGTATAAATGGCGAGGTAAATCCGGATGTCGAGGTATGGGTGGGAGATGGCGGTCACGTGAGGGTGATTGAGGCGGAGCCGGAGGAGTATGGGGAGAGAGTTCTGAACTTCCTGAGCAGGCACCTGCGGTTGTCGTGATTTCGAATTCCGATCTCAAATATACAGATACGAATAAAAGTGTATGGGCGTTCCTACCGTGGTAGTCATGGCGGAGGGTCATCTGAGTCGAGAACCCGCGGAGAGGGTAACGGGGATGGAAATGGATGAAATCTCTTTGGAGAGCAAGTGCTCATGGGAAGACCTCAGAGAGCAATCAGAGTTCCTGAAGAGTCTAGCCGATCCGGTGAGGCTCAAGATCCTTAAGCTACTTCTCCGGGGGGAACTGTGCGTTTGCGAACTTGCCAGCGTATTTCACATATCACAGCCCACCCTCTCTTATCACCTGAGGATCCTCGAGAGGGAGGGGATCCTGAGAAGCAGGAGAGAGGGGAAGAGCAGATACTACAGTATAAGAAATGAGGAAGTAGCGGGGATCGTATCCCGAATAATGGAGTTACTGGAGGCGTGGATAGAGCGGACTAGGCTCAAATGAATCCTTACCTCTCTCTTAGGCTTATGGGAGGTCAGGAGATGCGCAACTATAAAAGGATCCGCTGACACACCTAATGATCGAAATGGACGTAATTGTAGCTAGGGTCACGGTTTTCTCCCTCCTCTCCAAGATGTTCAGCTTTCCCTCCGAGGATTTACTGGAGGAGATCGTGGGAAAGCAGGCGCGTGGGCTGTACGGCGAGGCGCTGGATGCGCTCGAGGGGATGTCTTACAGCTCATCCCGCCTGCTGAGGTCCTCTCTCGAACTCCTCGGAAGCTGCGATCCTCTGGACCTTCAGAGAGAGTACACGAGGTTGTTCATAACCTCCATAGGGGGAGTTCCCTGTCCGCCTTATCCTTCCGTTTACCTGTCCGAGAAGAGGATGGTCATGTCAGAACCGGCAGAGGCAATCCTAGAGCTAATGTCCAAGTACGGACTGAGGACAGCCGAGAGTTTCAAGGACCTCCCCGAGCATGTGGCGGTGGTGCTCGAGCTGGCCTCCTACCTCCTCACACAGGCGGCCATTGAGGGGAGGGCGGAGGCCCTCGGCGACTATATCAGCCTGCTGGAGAATATGGAGGCGTGGGTACGCCCCTTCACCCAATGCGTCATGGAGGAGTCTAGAGAGGAATTTTACAGGGTAGCTGCCGCGGCCCTGGGTCAATTCGTGCTGGACGAACTGAAGTTCACGAGAAATAAAGGAGAAAGGGAAGGGGATGGGCTGGATTTACCTGACCGTCACACCTGAGCTGCGTACACCAGGACGTATCTGAGCAGATACCCGCCCGCCAGGACCAGCAGGGTGCATAGGTAGGTCATGGTGGCGCTCTCCCCGACGGCGACCACGGCCGCTGGAATGATTATCTCACCCACTATCAATCCCAGCAGGAGGAACCCCACCAAGAAGAGGATCCCCCATAGATTTGTGGAGAGCAGAACTCCCAAGGAAGTCGATGGCACCGTGACGAAGAAGAGCAATACTGCGAGCAGCTCTATCAGGCCGATGCTCAGCTCGATCTTGCCGAGTGATTTGCACCTGACCCCTATCTCCTCGGCCCTCCTTCTCACGAGCGCGGCGAGAAGAGCGAACCCGGTAGCGAATCCGGAGGACACGAAGAGCAGGGGGAGTGACCAGCTCCTCCACAGATCGGGCCTCGCCATCCCCAGCAGGATGGCCGTGTAGGCGGCGGTCATCACTCCGAGTATCGACCCGAGCAATCCGAGAGCGTCCTTGAGCGGACCCAGCGGCTTCCTGAGAATTCCGACGGCCAGCCAGTAGAGGAAAGCCACTACGGTGAAGAGCGATATGACCCACGCTCCCCACGCCATAGGCGAGATTAGGTGGGGTCTGAACAGTATGTTGGGTGCATTCCACGGCCTCCCGAGATCCATCACCAGCAGGACGAGGCCTACCGCCATGAATACCCAGGACAGGAGAGCGGAAATCTCGGCCTCCCTCCTGGCCCTGCCCCTGGTGTACTTCTCGAGCGCGGCGGCTGAGGTGAACAGCCCCCCGGCCAGACCGCCCAAGAAGAGGTACGTTGCTATCAGGACTCCCCATACGACCATCTTTCACGACCTCCCTTCCTCGGTCTCCCGCTCCTCCTTCCCCCTGAAGTATCCCCAGACAGCGGCACCGGAGATAGCGGCAAGTGCCAGCACCACGAGGTTCTTGTCGAGCCTCTCCGAGGGTCTGCCCTTGCCCAGCTTCGGCAACCCGACAGAGTGGGGATCGACCCCCTTCGGGAAGACGTAGATCCAGGATGTGCCTCCGCCCTCCTCCAGCCCGTAGACAGGGTATCCCTCGTCCCTCAGCTTCTCCGCCATGGCTCTTATCTCCTCGTACCTGCCGAACTTCAGGGCCTCGGTGGGGCACGTCGCCACGCACGCCGGTTCCATCCCGTTCCTAACCCTCGGCGCACAGAAGACACACTTCCTTATCTCCTTGGTCTCCTCATCGAACCTCGGGACTCCGTAGGGGCATGCCATGACGCAGTACTTGCAGCCTATGCACTTGGTGGAATCCCAAAGGACTATTCCGTCCTCCTCCTTGTGCAGTGCCCCCGTGGGACAGACGGCGACACAGGCCGGGTCAACGCAGTGCATGCACTGCCTCTTGGCGCTTATGAACAGGCTGTTCGGGAACTTGCCCACCTCCGCCTCCGCCAAGAATGTCCAAGTGTTGGGATCGAAGTCCCTCTTGTAAACCTCGGGCTCCGGCTCGTTGTCCCACCATGTCTTGCAGGCTATCTGGCAGGCTTTGCAGTCGACGCACCTGCGCGTGTCAACTAGGACTCCATAGGCGTTCTTGGCAGCCTTAACATCGAGCTTCACATCCGCGGCAAGGGGAACCAGTACGGCAGAGGCCCCTGCCATCTTCAGGAAGTCTCTCCTACTTACCTCCATTAGATCACCTCCCTCAGGAAGCCTTCACAACCCTCACCGTTGTCTCCAGCATCCAGGCGTTGCTGGACCAGTCCCTGTACTCCTTGGCGAGCTTCTCAGGTCTGTTGAACAGTATGTAGCCGTCGCTCTTCCATTTCCCGCCGAACCTCAGGGTCGGGAATGTGTGACCGTAGTCGTGCTCCGTCATTATGCAGTCTGGCCTCAGCAGCTCGGTGAGCTTTGCCTTCAGCTTGATCCTCCCCTGCGGCGACTCAACGTAGACCCAGTCACCGTCCTTTATCCCCAGCTTCCTGGCCGTCTCAGTGTTTATCCAGCAGTAGGGCTCGGGGAACGCGTCGAGCGAGTACGGGTTGTCGCTGGTCACCGGGGCGCTGTGCTTGTGACCGGCCCACCTCCTGAGCAGGAGGTAGAACGGGTACTCCGGGGTCGGTTTGGCGTACCTCTCCCTCCAGACGGGCAGTGGATCGTAACCGTGCTGCTCCATCAGCTCCCCGTAGATCTCTATCTTTCCTGACGGGGTCTTGTACTTGCTCTTCGGCTTGTAAGGTTCCTCCTTCACCCAGATGCCGTTGGGCAGCTTGAGGAACTCCTCGTACG
>WAOH01000088.1 GCA_015521385.1 Thermoproteota archaeon | reverse complement strand
GTCCTTGACGTAGCTCAGGGCGTTGTAGACCTTCCTCCTCAATCTCTTCAGGAAGGGCCTGCTGTAGAGGGAGGTGAACTCCTTCCACCTCCTCTCCCTCTCCTCGTCGCTCATGAAATCCACGAAGCTGGCTATCATCCAGAGATCTCCCAGCTCGTTCGAGTAGACCTTCCTGGAGACGAGGCTGGGCGGGGCCCAGGGGTCTACCTTGATGCCTTCCAACCCTATACCCGAGTCCACCACGCCCCTCTCCTTGAGGTAGTCGAGGATGAGCTTGGCCTTCTCCAGGAACCTCTCGTTGCCGGTCTCGTGATAGTTCTCCACGAGGAACGCGACGAGTGATAGGGGATTCTCGACGGCCGCGTCCTCATAGAAGACCTCGAATCCGCCCTTGCTCCTAGGGGGAATGTGAAGCCTGCCGTAGTGGGCCGCCTTACCCAGGAAGACGAAGGCCCTTCTCCCCCTGACCAGCTTCAGGACCCTGTCGACGGAAAACATCTCCACCAGCGAGAATAGTATGGAGAGGACGATGCCCAGGCCTAGGAGGTAGATGAAGGGCATGAGCTGGTCGATGAGGGAGAGGGTCAGCGCTTCCAACCCATCACCCCCTCAGCCTCAGGTGATCGTGCAGCCACCTCAGGATCCTCTCCAGCCTCTCCACCCTATGCTTCGGCTTCCCCTTCCTGCTTAGGTCGTGATCCTCCTCGGGGAACAGGACCAGCTCGGTCTCCACCCCGAGTACCTTCAGGGCGGTGAACAGCTGCAGAGCTTGATCCAGCCAGCACCTGTAATCGTTCAGGCTATGTATTATGAGCGTGGGTGTCTTGACGTTGGTCATGTGCGCGAGGGGGCTCTTCTCCCAGTAAGTCCGGAAGTTCTCCCAGGGATGGCCGCCTATCTGATCCGGGTTGAAGAAGAACCCTATGTCTGTCGTCCCGTACTCGCTGATCCAGTTGCTTATCCCCCTCATGGTGACGGCGGCCCTGAACTTGGTGGTGTGTCCGATGATCCAGTTGGTCATGAAGCCGCCGTAGCTCCCTCCCATCACCGCCAGCCTGTCGGGATCGGCTATCCCCCTGGAGATGGCCTCGTCAACGGCCTCAATCAGGTCCTGGTAGTCCCTCTCCCCATAGCGACCCCTTATGTCCCTGAAATCCTCCCCGTATCCCTCACTCCCCCTGGGATTAACCGCCAGCACCGCGTAACCCCGATCCCTGAGGAGATGGAGCTCGTGCATGAACGCGTGCCCGAAGGCCGTCGCGGGACCGCCATGCACGTAGAGGACGGTCGGATACGGGGGATCGCCGTCCGGCCTGTACAGGAAGCCCTCCACCTCCGCGCCGTCGCTGGCCGTGAACCTGAACTCCTCCGGGCTGACCAGCTTAGCCCTGCTGGTGAATCCCTCGTTGAAACCAGTCAGCTTCCTCAGGGATCCCATTCCGGCGGCTAGCGAGGCCTCGTAGAGCTCCGCGGGCTCGTTCACCCTCATGACCGTCAGGAAGACGCGACCCCTCACTATATCGAAGCCCTCGATGGACAGGGGTCCCGATATAACCAGTGTCGGATCTCCGTCGCTCCCGTACAGGTGCACGGCCGTGCCGTCATGCACCAAGAAGTACCATTTGCCGTCGGCCCACTTGGGCCTGGTGTCCATGCCCCCTCTCACATCGCTGTTCAAGCTGTTCCCAAGGCTCCTGTCCATAGGCGAGAGGTCCACCGGATCCCACTCATCCACAGGAGTCTCGTAAAGGTGCTTGTTGGTTACCAGACCCCTCCTCTTGTCGTGACCAACTAGGGCGAGGGCCCTCCCGTCGCCACGCCAGCTCACATGGGTCAGGTACCAGTTCCCGGGTCCCACCTCCCTGACGTCCTCCCCGTACACGTCGGAGATGAAGAGACTCACATCCAGCTGCCTGGACCTGTCCTTGAGAGCCAGGAAGGCCACGCTCCTCCCGTCCGGAGAGGGCATGAAGTCCCTCACGTGGAGTTCGGGGGGAGAGATGGGCCACGTCTCACCGGTGTTCAGATCAATCCCTCTTAGCCTGCTCACCGACCAGTAGGTCCATCCCTTCCCGTTCCACCAGAAGGGGATCTCCCTTATCGTCCTGACGTCCTCCTCCTTCTTGCCCTCAACGAATAAGGCGACACCAACATCCTTGAAGGCCCATTCAGCTCTCTCTATGCTGTTCTCGTGCTTCAGCACCCTGTACTCCGGATACTCGGGCCCGTTCCACACGAGCAGCTCATCTCCATCGTCCGAACCCCTGATGAACAGGAATCGGTTCCCTCCGGGCTCCCACGAGAGGTTTCCGTCTCTGGGACCCCCTGTGAGCGGCACCGCCTTTTCCT
>WAOH01000087.1 GCA_015521385.1 Thermoproteota archaeon | reverse complement strand
GTCCAGGGCTATGACACCACTCCCTACTGGCTCATCTTTGGCATTGGACTGGCGATGGTGGCTGCCCTCGGCATTTACCTGTACATCGTCTACAAGCCGAGACTGGAGCTCCAGAGGAAGTTCGAGGAGATGGAGGGGGAGTTCAAGGACGTAGTTTATTTGCTCGCCTCCCGCATGGGGGAGGGGAAGCCCCTGGAAGGGGCCCTGGACTCGGTGATGGAATTCATGCCGGAGGCCGCCATCGTGGAGAACGTCTTCTCCAAGATCTCCTACAACGTGAAGGTTCTGGGGTTGTCCCTTCGGGACGCCATCTTCGACCCGGTCTTCGGGGCGCTCAAGGATGTACCCAGTAAGTTCCTGAGGAAGGCCATGAAGATTCTGGTGAAGTCGGTGGAGCTGGGCACCGAGCTGGCCGCCAAGGCACTTCTCTCCTACTCCGAGCAGCTGAGAAAGGAGGAGGAAATCATCCACAGCGTGAAGAACAAGATGAGCGACATATACACCATGATGATGTCCATGGCAGTTCTGGTGGGACCCATCGTCCTTGGCATAACCGTGGCGCTACAGCAGGTCATTATATCATCTCTCTCGTCCTTCCAGGCACCGGGAATGAACATGGAAGAGGCCCAGGAGCTATTCGGGACCACCCTGGGCATAAACGCCATGGCCATACCCAGCGCCCAGAGCGTCGAGCTCCCACCCGTGTGGCAGTTCCTCCTCATCGTGATGATCTACAACCTCATCCTCACGGCCCTCCTCACCTACTACGCGGTCAGCGTCTACGAGGGTCCGTCAAAGAGCAGCATACTCCTCACCATAGGGAAGAACCTTGTCATATCCACCATCCTCTTCGTTGTCTCGGCCTGGATGTCCGTAAACCTCGTTAGGGGGATGATAGGGTGAGAGCGCAGGAGTACACCGTCATGAACTACCTTGTATGGGCCGTCTTCTTCGCGGCGGTGATGGCAGGGGCATACCTGGTCTTCAAGAACCGGATAGTGGCCTCTACCCCCACTCCCGTTGAGCAGATCTACGACACCGTCCGGTCGGCAATTATTGCCCACGATGCCGGACTGGAGAAGAACGTCTGCCTGGAGAGGGTGTACCCGGGCGGTTCTATCGTCATAACGGCCTCCATGATAGAGAAGACCACGGGCTTCCGAGGGGACATAGTCTTTGAGTGCAGGGGAAGGGGATGTGAGGCGACAGGTGACTCCATGGAGCTGAAGGAAAGGATTGGCACCCTCTGTGCCTGGGTCGACCGCTGGGGGAAGCTCCACGTGGTCTGGCGTTAGGGTTAAATAACAGGGTGTCCTATTTTAGCCGGTGATAGCATGAGGGGTCAGGCGTTCGAGGTATTCAGGCTGCTTATAGCGGCGGTGGTAGCCGGGGCAATACTGATGGTCCTCCTCGGGCTCATACAGAACCTTGTGACACCCACCACCGACCCGCAGACGGCAGCGGCCCAGCTGGTGAAGAAGTACTCCCGGTATGGGGGAGCGGGGTCTACGGACTTGATCGATTTCAGGAAGGGGATGACGATAGACGCGAAGGCCATAGCGAGGGAGGCATATCTGGACGAGGACTGCGTAAGGGTGAAGTCCACCGTAAACTATTTCGACTGTGAAAACGAGTGGAGTGATTTCTGTGAGTATACAGGTACAACTGGAACAAAGGCCATGATAAAGGTAAGATGTGACATAAAGAGCGGGTTTAGTGGAGCTACTGGAGACTTTGGCAATGTAAACTTCGGGGATAGATGTGCCGACGACTCTATGGCCTGTGCCATCCTCATAACCAGATGAGTTTTATACCCCCTTTTCTTTTTCCTAACATGAGGGCAGGCAGTGACTGGAGCACGATCTACCTCCTGGTGGTTGCCATCGTGGCGGCGTTGCTCATCTTTGGGGTGGTGAAGCCCTCTATGGCCAAAGGGTACCGGGTGGTAAAGTGAAGGGCGTGGAAGCTCCCTTCCAGTTGGTGGTGTCCGTCATCGCCATGCTCATGGTCTTGGTCTTAGCCTACACCGTCCTGGCAAACGCCACCAAGGAGGACTGTAACCGGAAGTGGGAGATCGAGCTGGGGAAGTTCTCCTCGGCACTCTCCACAGCCATACACGGGAGCGCCCCCACCAAGGTGAGCAACACCTTTGACTTCCGCTGCGGGAACGCCACGAGGTACACCCTTTACCTGAGGACGGCTTCCAGTTCAACCTGCCTGAGGGTGTGCGGGAGCTCTGAGGGGAGCGGCTGCGCCTTCTTTGAACTCAGGGCCGAAGAGGTGAGGGGATCCGAGAGTGAGGTAGTGGGGGACGTCTTCTCCTGCGTGGAGGGGGCCTCCAAGTACCTCGACCTCACCAGTGATGGTTGTCCCTCCGGCTTCGAGAACGTAGTGGACGAGCTCCAGAACAACGGAGTAGAGCTCTCCAGACCCTTCGGGAGGTTCATCGTGAAGAGGATCCTTGAGACCGGGGAGCCCATCGCCATCTGCCTGGGTGGTTGAGGTGCTGGACTACATCCTCTCGAGGCTCGTGATCCTTGCTTTCCTCCTCCTCATCGTGGGGCTTCTCGTCTCCTACCAGAACTTCCTGGGAACCTTCTTCCTGGCAGGTTCCGCCAAGAACATGGCCGTGGACGTGGCCGAAAAGATCAGGGGAACCATATCAAACCTCTCGGTGGCCAACGAGTCCCGCAAGATCCGACTCCCTCCGTTCATACAGAGTGGTCCCGTGAGGAGCCCCTATAAGCTCATACTTGGGTGCAAGGAAGACGGGGACAAGAAGGTGCTGGGGATAGGGATAGAGGGGCCCCGGGGAAACCTCCTCTATGCCAAGAAGATCGAGATATACATACCCGGCCTCTCCGTGGAGCTCAACTACGCCCGGGAGTTCAACGGTGGAGAGGTTATGCTGATTAAAAAGGAGGTCAGCCCAAGTAGTGTTAGTATCACCATAGGGAACTGCCACGACGACGTGACCTGTGGGGTCGTGGAGACGTCAGGTGGTTGCGGATGAGGGGAACCAGCCTCATGGACATGACGACGCTCGTGCCCATAGTGCTCGCCCTCCTCCTCTTCTTCGGTAGCGTGGTGTCTGCCATAAACACCGTGTCGGAGAAGAACAGGAAGATTGACCTGGTC
>WAOH01000086.1 GCA_015521385.1 Thermoproteota archaeon | reverse complement strand
CTATAGATGAGTGGCTGGGTAGGGTCAACGCGACATCGTGTGAGGAACTGCCCCCACCTCCCAATGGGAGCCTGTTCGTGAGACTCCTGAGGGAGGACATGGCGACCAAGGGTTTCTCTCTGCTGGGAGATCTCCGCTACTCCGTGGGTGAGTCGAGGGAAGGAGATACCTCGGACGAGGCCTTCGGGGGCCGCTGTAGGGAGGGAGGGATAAAGGTCCTCGCATCCTCTAGACTCACCGTTAGAGATGACCTGCTTGGTATCAAGGCTAGAAGATACTTCGATGTCGAGGCGTGTCAGCCAACCGCCTACTTCCTCATCCGGAGGGTCCTCGCCCGCTTGAGGAGTGACGTCATAAGGATAGTTCGAGAGTCGTTCTCCAGCGGGAGTAATGTCACCCTCGCCCTTCAAGAGGTAAGGGAGAGGTTGGCCCTCCTTGTCAGGGAGATGAGGAGAAACTTGAGCGGCACACGGATCAGCATAAGGCTGTCCTACACCGCCAAGTTCTCGGAGGATGAAGTCCTCCTCTCATTCACCGCTACTGCTTTCGATGAGGGGGCCGTCATCATCCGTGATGGCAAGTTGAGGAGAGGTTTCTCATGCGTGAGGGAATGGGAGGTCAGGGTGAGGGGCTCGTGAAAGTTTCCACATGCTTATGCATCTATTTCCTCCCTTATCGCGTCCACCCCTATCCCAAACGATGAGAGTAGTGGTCTACTCCCTACTGCTGATGCTACTCATGGTGACTCCCCTACTCGTTGAAGCCCAGGATCCATTCTCGGGTTTCGAGAGCGCGATTAGCGAGCTTACCCAGAGCATCGTGAACATACTGAACATGTTGAAGGAGTCGGCGCTAACGATCGGGAGGGTCCTGGCGGGTACCCTCATAGCACTGGGGGTGGTGCTCTGGGCGAGCGACATCTTCACCTACAAGGGGAGGAGGCTCATCTTGGCGGGTATAATCCTGCTCATCCTGATGGAGCTGATCCCTTGAACGTTGAGGGTGGAGGTGAAGGTTAATAGGGACGATCGTGGGCCTCACTAGGATATCGCATGAAGAGGGTGGGCTTCGTTCAGAATGATCCCGTGTTCGGGGAAGTGGAGAGAAACGTGGTGAGGGCTCTGGAACTCGCCTCCCAAGCGGAGGCCGATCTCCTAGTATTTCCCGAGTTGTTCAATACGGGATACCTATTCTTGAGTAGGGAAGAGGTTTCGAAACTCGCTGAGGACCTAGAGGGATACACTGTAGGGGAACTGAGGAAGTTCGCGGAGGAGACCTCGACTGCCCTAGTTGCGGGCTTCGCCGAGAGGGACGGTGATAAGTTCTACAACTCCGCTGTCGTCATCGACGAGAACGGTGATGTGAAGGGGGTCTACAGGAAAACCCACCTGTTCTTTGAGGAGAAGCTGTTCTTCGAGCCAGGAAATACGGGCTTCCAAGTGTTCGAAGTCGCGGGCATGAGGGTGGGAGTGATGATCTGCTACGACTGGAGGTTCCCGGAGGCAGCGAGGACCCTAACCCTCAAGGGAGCCCAGGTCATAGCTCATCCGTCGAACCTGGTACTTCCGTTCGCGCCCACCGTGGACTTGGCTAGGGCCGTGGAGAACAGGGTTTACGTGATTCTCTCGGACAGGAGCGGGGTGGAGGAGAGGGGCGGAAAGAGATTCGAGTACGAGGGCAGGTCGCTCATCGTGGATCCCGGCATGAATGTGCTGGCCCAGGCTCCCAAGGAAGGGGAGCACGTCATGGTGGTGGAAATAGATCCCAAGCTAGCCGATAACAAGAGAATAAACGAGTTGAATGATATACTTGATGATAGGAGGCCTGAAACATATGAGGGCCTCTGTTAGGGCCTTACCCCTCCTCTTAGCGGTCCTACTACTCCCTCCCCTATCACCGATGGGGGCGAGCGATTCCCTGGAGGTCAGGTCCTACGTTGACTGCTACATCGCCAGCTGGGAGCCGGATACACCTCATGCGAGCTCTGAGATCCTCAAGGTTTCAAGAACCACGGTGGACAACGATACGGTGGAGTCCAGGGCTCTTTTGAGGTTCGATCTAGGTGAACTAAGGTCCTACATACCTCAGTATTCCAAGATAATTAACGCCACTTTGGTGCTGACCACCTACAACACATCTGGCCCCACCATAGAGGTATGGGACATCAGGGGCGATCCCGACCTCTTCGGAACCACATGGAACAGTGAGAGATCGGGCGTCCCCTGGGATAACCCAGGAGGGGACCTAATAGAGAAGTGGGGCGAGGGAACCGGATCCTCTCCCAAGGCGGAGATAGATATGACCTCTTACGTGCAGGCCGCTGTCGACAACGAGTTGGAGAGTAACGGATGGCTCCTTATCAAGATAGCTGAGGGCCAAGAGGGCTATTACGAGTTCTACTCGGAGGTCAGCGGGTCGAACGGACCGTTCCTAGTGATAGAGTATGAGGCCGCCTCATTGGGCATCGTGCTCGAGGCCCCTGAGGTGGTGGTCACGCAAGGAGAGAACATCACCATGTCCGTGTATGTGACCGGCCATCTCTCCAAAGCGATCAACCTGTCTCTAGAGGGTCCGGATTTCCTGTCCTATGAGTTCTCCCCGGATCAGGGATTCCCACCATTCAACAGCACTCTCAGCTTGGAAGTGCCGGACACCGCCCCGGGCGGAAGCTACACCGTGGTCATAAGGGCGACAGGCGTCATGGAGGCTTCGGCTCCAGTTAACCTCACCATCCTCGAGAGGAGGGGCTTCTCCGTGGTGGGACCCTCTCACGTGGAACTGGTCGGCGGGCTGGAGGAGAACATCTCCTTGAAAGTCGTACCAACGGGGAACTTCAGCGGTGAGGTATCTGCAGGAGTTTTAGGGTCTCCCGACTGGCTAAACGTCTCACTCTCCCCTCAATCCGGCTCACCGCCCTTCAACGTCACGGTATCCCTGATGTCCCTACACGGGGTAGAGGCATCTGGGACCCTCTCTCTAGTGTTTACCGGCGCGAGGAACAGGGTTTACGAGATCAACGTGACCACCCGCGTCAGGAGGGTAGCGGTTTACTCGAATGAGATAGATTGGAACCTCTCATCGGGCGCCCTGATATCGGCGGCGAACTCCTCGGGAGTTACCCTCCACAGGATAAACTCCACCGACGAGTTCGGCGACTACGATGTGGTCATAGTGCTGGGTGGCCATAAGGCCCCGACCGACAGCTTCATGCCATCGAACATCGCTGCCTCCCTTCTCTCAAGCGAGGAGAAGGCCTCCCTAATGGAAGGCGGTCAGCTGGTACATGTGAGTGAGGACGAGGCTCTGGTGGTGATAGTGGCTGGATCGGACAGGTACAAGACCTCCGGGCTCCTCCAAATGGATCTCAATGGGAACGGCATCCCCTTAGCCCAGGAACTCATGACAGGTGATCCGCGTGGAATACGAGGAGCTTAACGGTACGGGAGTTAGGATACCCAAGGTCGGGCTCGGTACCTACCAAATAGAGGCCTCTCCCAAGGAGGAGGCCCTAGCAGCGCTCAGGAGGGGCATTGAGCTTGGTATGACACTCATAGACACCGCGGAGATGTATGGATGGGGGAGGGCTGAGGAGCTGGTGGGCGAGGCGATAAAGCCCTTCGACAGGGAGTCCCTGACGATCGTCACCAAGGTGTGGGGCACAAACTTGGCCTATGAATCGGTGAAGAGGGCCGCGAAAGCCAGTGCCGCGAGACTCGGCACCTACATCGACGTGTACCTCATTCACTGGCCTAACGCATCCTATCC
>WAOH01000085.1 GCA_015521385.1 Thermoproteota archaeon | reverse complement strand
GGATAGTTAGGGGGGCCATGAGGGTATTCTCCAGGTACGGCTTCTTCAGGGCCCCCGTCCACCTCATCGCTAGGGAGTCGGGGATATCTAAGGGGCTGATCTTCTGGTACTTCTCGTCGAAGGATGAGCTCATCCTGGAGGTGGCGAGGAGGAGCCTCCCCGCAGACCTCCTGAGGGAGTGCCTTGAGGAGCGACGGGGGAGGGAGCTCCTCGAGTGCATAGGGAGGAGGTACCTCGAGAAGTACAGGGATGAGGAGATGAGGAGCCTTCTCATATACTCTTTGGGGATCAGCCAGGCCTATCCGGAGCTGGAGGAGGAGGTCAGGGTGACGTGCGACGAGCTGCTGAGAGAGGCAGCGAGGAAGGCGTACGGGGACGATTCCCCCAAATCCATGGTGAGGATGAGAGCTCTCTTCGGCTCTCTCCTCTGCTACGTGCTGAGGAGACCCAAGGATGTGAGCGAGGAGGAGTACCTGAGGGACCTGCTGGAGGTTCTGGGGTAGCTCGAAGGGCCAACGCTGGGGTTATAAGCCAAGCTCCCCACTATAAAACGATAGTTATGTCAGGCTACACCGAGACATCCAAGTCCTACTTCCTTGAAACGGGAACCAAGTTCCCAAGGCCCCTGATATGGGCCATGGGTGCCGTGAAACTGGCCGCCTCCCTCGTAAACGGGGAGCTGGGTCTGCTGGATGAGAGGGTGGCGGAGGCCATAGGCAGGGCCAGTCGGGAGGTCATGGAGGGCAGGTGGGATGATGAGGTGGTGGTCGACGTCTTCGGCACCGGATCCGGGACGGGCCTCAACATGAACGTCAACGAGATCATAGCCAGGAGGGCCTCGGAGATCTCGGGTAGGGAGGTGCATCCGAACGACCACGTGAACTTGGGGCAATCCTCCAACGACGTCGTCCCATCGGCCATAAGGATGGCTGCTTACAGGGAGATAGGTGAGAGGCTCCTCCCCGCCCTCGAGGAGCTGAGGGAGAGGCTGGAATCCCTGGGGTCGAGGTACGGGGGGATCATGAGGCCTGGGAGGACCCATCTGAGGGACGCCCTCCCCACCACATTCGGCCAGTTCTTCGGGTCCTTCTCCGAGGAGCTGAGGAGGATGGAGCACCTCGTGAGGAACGCCTCGGATCTCCTGCTGGACGTACCGCTCGGGGGGACGGCCGTGGGGACGGGCCTCAACACTCACCCGGAGTTCCCGTCCAGGGTCGTGGCCCGCCTGAGGGAGATCACGGGTCTTCCCCTGAGGGAGGAGAGGGTGAAGTCCAGGTCGATGAGGCTGGTTAGCGACCTAGTAGCTGTCAGCGGGGTCCTCAGGACCCTTGCCGTTGACCTTCACAGGCTGTCGCAGGACATCAGGCTCATGTTCTCCGGGCCGGCCACGGGCTTCAATGAGATCAGGCTGAGGATCGGGCTCGCGGGCAGCAGCATCATGCCGGGCAAGGTGAACCCCGTGACGCAGGAAGCGGTCCAGATGGCGTCCAGCCACGTGATCGGATTGGACGCCTCCCTCACCTCAGCTGGCCTCCTGGGAGAGCTGGAGCTGTCCATGGGCATTCCTCTAGCTGGCTGGACCTTGATCAGAGAGGTAAATCTGCTGAGCGAGGCCATGAGCAAGCTGGCCCGAAGCTTGGAGGAGGTAGAGGTGAACGAGAGGAGGTGTGAAGAACTGGCGATGTCCAGCAGGGCGCTGATAACCATCCTGGCTCCGCTGATCGGCTATGAGAGGGTCGGCAGGCTCGCGGAAGAGCTGGAAAAGGGGAGAAGAGTCGAGGACGTGTTGGAGGAGATGGGCGTGGACAGGGAGAGGGTGAGGAGGATACTCTCCAAGGAGAGATTGATCAGTCCCGGTTTTCCCGCCTTGGATCGGTAACATCCGACCTCGAAAATGGAAAGGGATCGGGATTCGCCCAGTGCAACGCTGAATCACGCACATCAATTTACGTGGAGCCGTCATAGAGCAATGGACACGAGGCCGAGAAGGAGAGCGCTTACGCTATGGGCCGGGCCAGACAGTAGCAATTCTATTCAGGGGGGCCCTTCATCTTTCCCTTCATCCTCTCCAACAGCTCCTTGGCCACCTCGATGGCCAGTGTGGCCGTCGATTCGTCGAAGAAGTAGGGCCTGTGATCGGCCCTCTTCCTCTCCCCGAACAGCCACATCATACTCTCCCTCGCGTCCCGACCCAGAAGCCTCCCTAGGGCGTTTGCCACCTTATCGTCCTTGGTCGTCCTGATGTCCCCTATCAGGGCCTCGGCCATGAGCCTGACTGAGAAGTAGGCGGCGCTCACCGCCTTGTTGTAGCAGCCCATCTCGAGGTCTTTCCTCGCCTCCTCGAACAGGACCTCACTCTTCCTTACCTTCAAGGACCTTTCCGCCATGCTCCCTGAACCTCTCCACGGCATCCCTGTCCTCGGGCCCGACGATCAGGGGGCTCAGCACCCCTCCTACCCCGAGCCTGTCCTCCGCTCTCACTGCGGCCCTCATCACGAGCATGGTAGCCTCGGGGTCGTGCTCGTCCAGCACCACCAGCACGTTCGAGTCGTAGAGCCTGTCCTCAGGGGAGGGAAGGGCCACGACCAGCCTGACTCTGTCGGGGAGCAGCTTCCCAAGCTCCTGAATGAGAGCCCTGATCAGCTCCCTCCAGGATTTCTCGGCCCTCAGGTTCTCGGCTATGGCAATCATCGTGACGGACAGGCTGGCCACAGCAAAAACGTTTTCGCTCCGAGATGGGCCATTCCTTAGGAGGCTCCTACCTCGATCACCACCGTGGCGATGAAGGTGCCTTACCTGCCGTCCCAGCCCCGCCGCATCCATCTGCAGGAGCCGGAACCCTAAGACGCATGTAAGGGAGACCTCAAATCCTCCATCATGAGGAACTCATGGAATGGGCTGAGGATACTGAGGATATGGTAATAGATTATCCGAGAAGCCGAAGAAGCGCGTATAGAAATGAGAACCGAATTTCCTGAGCCTCTCTTGTAGGCCGTGGGCTTATGGTCTGTGGGCGCCATAAAGCTGGCTGTCTCCTCGGTAACGGCGCGCGTCGCGAATTGAGATTGGAAGGTAATGAAATTCTGCCAGCGCGATGCTGAAGCGTACATATCAATTTATGCTGGGTAATCATGGATCAGGGGGATCTCTGTCTCTTATACACATCTGACGCTG
>WAOH01000084.1 GCA_015521385.1 Thermoproteota archaeon | reverse complement strand
GCTCTTATCTATGTCGTCCGTCACCAGCTGGGCCATCCTCTCCACCCTCGCGACGCTCCCGAGTATCGAGGCGTACGCCCTCAGGAGCGACTTGTACATCTCCAAGCTCCTCAGATCCGCTTCCGCCGATTCCATCCTGTCCTCAAGCCTGTCGAGCCTCTCTATTATTCTGAACAGCAACTCTTTGATCTCATCGAGTTCCCCCATTCTACAACTCCTCCTATGTCGGGAACGATTATATCCAAGAGTTCCTGGCAAACTTCCTCGCTGAGACCCGATGATCTGAGCTCCTTCAGCGCTGACCTCCTAGCTAGGTTCTTCTTCACCTTGTAGACTCCCAAGAGGTAGAGAGCCCTCAGGGCCTGCAGTGACAGCGATCCCATCAGCAGCACGAGCTCCTTCGCGGCCCTGAGGCGTCTCAATCCTCTTCCCCTTTCATGACGGACCTGATCACGGACATGGGATTGATGAAGTGCTCCTTGGTGATCTTCAGGGCTAAGTCCTCAGGTATGCCCTGATCCACGAGCTCCTTGTAGAAGGAGGCTATGGCCTTGGCCCTCTCCCTCGCTCTCTCGGGGTTGTAGGTCAGGTCCATTAACTCCTTAAGGGGCTCGATCAGGCCCCTTATCAGGCCAGGAACCTCGCTCCTGAGGACCGAGAATACCTCCCTGAGCTCCTCCACATCCTCGTCAATAGAGGATTCCTTCCTGACTTTCACGACATCCTTCTCCTCATCCATTCCCATCACCAATTCTTACTCCTGACCAAGGCCTATAAGGTGATCGCGAATCCGTGACCAAAATGTGACCATTAGCGACCACCAAGAGTTATTTCAAATTATGTAATTTTATACCTGTGAAGTGTAGGTGACCCCGATGCTAGAGGCCCGCAGGCTGGAGGAGCAGCCAGAGCTGGCAGTGGAGGCCAAGGACCTAACCAAGAGATTCGGCAAATTCGTCGCCGTCGATCACATAAACTTGGAGATAAGGCGGGGGGAGAACTTCGGTCTCTTGGGACCGAATGGGGCTGGGAAGACCACGACCATAAGGATGATCACCGGGGTCATAAAACCGTCGGAGGGTTACGTGAAGGTCTTCGGTATAGATGTAGCCAAGGAGAGGAAGAAAGTTCTGAAGTACATAGGGTACATGCCCCAGAAGTTCAGCCTGTACGAGGATCTCACGGTGGAGGAGAATATAAGGCTGTACGGACGCCTCCAAGGACTAACCGGATCTCTACTCAGAGAGAGAGTCAGGGAGCTGCTTGAGAGGTTTTACTTGTGGGAGTTCAGGAGGAGGTTGGCCGGAAAGCTCAGTGGCGGGATGAAGCAGAGGCTCGCACTTGCGACCGCCCTCGTACACGATCCCGCTCTCCTGATTCTGGATGAGCCCACCGCCGGAGTGGATCCACCCCTCAGGCGGAAGTTCTGGGAGCACTTCAGGGAGCTGAATAAGGAGGGGAAGACCATACTCGTGACGACCCATTACATGGACGAGGCGGAGAACTGCGACAGGCTGGCATTGATGAACAGGGGCAGAATCATAGCTGAGGGTACGCCCAGAGAGATAAAGAGGAGGGCGTTAGGAGGAGATCTGGTGGAGATAGTCTTCGAGGGGCACTTGGACCCGACCGCCCTACCGGGAGTTAAGTCAGTCTTGGAGGATTCGAGGGAGAGGTACCTCCTAATAGTAGAGGACGCCGGGAAGGACCTCCCTAGGATCGTGAAGAAGGCCGAGGAACTGGGAGCTAAGATACTGGTGGCATCGCCCGTGCATGTGAGCTTGGAGGAGGCCTTCATCAGGTTCATGGGTGAATCCGAATGATAGAACTGGAGGAGGGAATAAGGAAGGGCCTCAGGATAATACCGATAGTGGACAAGGAGATAAGGCAGCTTGTCAGGGATCCCAAGACAATATTAATGGTCCTCCTGATGCCGATAACGGTGACCATCCTCTTCGGATACGGGTACGGTGGTAAGGGAGTCGGTAAGTATCCTATAACCGTGGTAGACCTAGATGGGGGAGATGGGGCCTTCAAGTTCATACAGGAGCTCAGGAACTCCAAGATGTTTCAGATAAAGGCCATATACAAGTCCAAGGGCCAAGGTTTCTCCTCCGTGTACTCCGGCAAGGTTTACGCGAGCCTAGTTATCCCAGAAACCTTCACTGAGGATCTAATGGAAGGTAGACCGACTAGAGTAGAGCTGTATTACGATGCCAGCAATCCATCCGTGGCTCAGATGATAATGCAGGCCGTTGGGGTGGTCACTCAACAGTTTCAGGAGTGGGCCGCATCTCGGTTCGGTACCTTCGCCATAACTCCCATGTTCTATACGGTCTACGGCCCCAAGATAAAGAAGATAGAGAGCTTCATCCCGACACTCATGGCGATGATACTGCAGATGGTCCCAACCAGCCTGATTTCCGTCTCAATCTGTAGAGAGAGGGAAAAGGGGACCTTTGAGCAGTTCATCATGACGCCGGTCAGTGTCTTCGACATAATATTCGGTAAACTGACCGCCTATTTCTTCGCGACGATATCCGATGCCACACTGAGTCTGTTCACGGCTGTGCTGCTCTTCGATGTGAAGCTTAAGGGCACCTTCTTGGACATGACCATCGTGTCCACAGTGTTTCTCTTGAACTCGCTGAGCTTGGGTCTGCTGATATCGGTCTTCTCCAAGAATCAGCTTCAAGCCTATCAGGCCAGCATATTCTCGTTCATCATATTCATGCTCTTCAGTGGTGTGTTCATCCCGGTGGATGTCCTCAGTACGGAGGCGAAGATGATCGCGTCCTTCGTCCCCATGTACTACTTCGTGACGGCCTTCAGGAACGTTTCTCTTAAAGGATGGAGCTACCTCATGGTCCTAGATCAGCTAGCGGTGATTAGTATGTTCACATTTGCCTTCCTCGCCCTCTCCCTGAGGTTCCTTAGGATGGAGGTGACGTGATGAGGATCGCACCGATAGTTTCGATGGTCCTCATATTGCTACCTGTCCTCTTGGTGGGAGTGAGCGGCTCTCCCTCTCCCTACCTGAAAGTGGAGGACTCGTACTGGAGCGGTTCTCTAGTACTAGGGGCGACGAACACATTTACCGTGGAGCTAAAAAGCCTCTATTCCGGTTCTATAAGCGGGATTTCGGCTACCCTTACCGTCTACGACATGGCCGGATCCGATTACTCGGGAACCTTCTCCTACCCCGGTTCCCTCTTCGAAGGGCAGGTACTCGTCATGGACTTCGGGATATTCGTTCCGGCGAACGCTGACGCATCTCACTACAGGGCTACCTTGGAGGTCAGCTTCACGGCCGACGGAACTCCTAAGACGGAGACGTTCGATCTCTACGTGACGATCCACGGTACTCCTCGGGTGAGGTGCTCCCTCTCCGCCACCGCCAAGCCGGGAAGACCCGCTACCGCTCAACTCACGCTTTACAACAACGGAGACGGCGTCGCCAGGAGGGTGAGGGCCGTAATAAATCCAGCATCACCCAATGTCCAAGTTTCCTCCCCGGTGGAGGCTGGCATTATCGATCCCGGTGAAAGCAAGACGTTCCCCGTGACCATATATGTGGGCGACGCCGCCGATGAGGCGGTGTCCTTGACGGTCACCGTCACTTGGGAATCTCAAGTAGGGGCCGGGGGCCAGTACACATGCACGCAGAATGTGGCGATCTCGGAGATGCCGCCTCGCGGCCTGTACGTGACGACCAACACCACGACCTTAGAACCGGGCAGGGTGAATAGGATATACCTCTTCGTCGAGAACAGGGGAGAAGACGCATTCAGGGCCACGTTGACCGTTCAATCACCCCCGAATACAGCCGTACGCGGATCCAGCAGGGTGGACTTGGGCAACATATCCTCAGGGGATGTTGTGTGTGTTCCCATAGACCTCTATGTGGACCCTTCGGTCAAGGGACCCCTTCAGTTATCGGCCAACGTTGAATGGTTCGATTCGGGATCTGAGCGTCACACCAATCCATCAAGCTTGGGATTTTACGTGGAAACAGTCCCAGGGCCTTACCTCGTGGCCTACACCGATAGGAAGGTGCTGACACCGGGGGAGCAGGAAATGGTGAACATCGTCCTGAGGAACGAGGGGGAGGAAGCCGCCAAGTCCGTCAGGGTGAACTTCGTCCCCTCCAAGGATCTGGCGATCTTATCCCCGAGTGGAGTCGAGATAGGGGACTTGGAGCCGGGACAGGGTGCTGAAATGACCATACTGGTATCAACGCCGAACGTGAGCTACGGGAGCCTAGCGATGACCCTCCAAGTCTCCTACTACGATGAGCACGACAGATCTAGGGAGCAAATGATACCCCTCTCCTTCATAACCGAGAGCCCTGATACACCACTGATCTCCGTGTCGCCTTTAGATACGGAGCTGGCGGTGGATGAGGTGAACAGCATCAGGGTGAGGGTCACGAATGAGGGAGGGACAGCCAGAGACTTGGTAGTGAAATTGGCCCTACCTTCCCCGGAGTTGGGCGCTATAGTGGGTGAGGACTACGCCTACATAGAGAGGCTCGATCCTGGGGAATCCGTTATAAGGGAGTTCTCCGTTTACCTGTCTCCTCAAGCTTACGGAGCGGTCCAGTTCCTAGTTCACGCTAACTACGAGGACGAGGCCGGCATTGACCATAACGATCTGCTGTCGTTCGGCGTGAGAGCTGTGGGAAAACCTCAGATAGAGGTGGCTCACGTGTCTACGGTCCCCTCCTCCATATATCCGGGCGATACCAACGTGAAGCTGGTCGTAGTCCTGACCAACGTAGGCAATTACGTGGCAAAGGATCTGAGAGTCGTCCTCAAGCCAATCCCCGGCGTGATGAAGCCCTCATCTCCGGGAACCGACGCCTTCCTCATACCGGCGCTGCCACCCAACCAAGCGATGGACGTCACATTCCTAGTTGACATCGACGAGAACGCCCAGCCTGGCAGGTACGAGGCCGTACTGGTATCCAAACTGGGGAACACCACAATACCGGTCCAAGTAGACGAGAAAGCGAGGTTCAAGCTTCTCAAGTTCTCCATACCGGGTAGGCCCAAGCCTGGAGACAGAGGAGTGAAGCTGACGGTTGTGATAAAGAACGAGGCGAGAGTGACGGCTAAAGACGTCGTCCTAGAGGTCATAACCCCCTACTTGGTGGGGACGACGTCCCTGGCGCTGGGAGAGGTACCTCCCAAGTCCAACGCCTCGGCCATAATGGAAGTGGATATAGACGAGAACGCCCCCGAGAAGGTGCCGGTGGATGTCAAGATCTCCTGGAAGCAGGACGGCCGCTCCCTCTATCAGACAATCCACACGGAGGTGAAACTGGAGGCTACGGGAAGGAAGTGGTGGGGAGGGAACTACGCGGGCCTCATAGCCGTGTCGATAATAGCGGTCGGAGCCCTAGCATCCCTCCCACTGATAAAGAAGTTCATCTCGGGAGGTTCTTAGCCCTCCCGAACTCCACGAGAGCCTTCATGGCTCTCACAGCTCTTTCCGACTCCGGGTACGCGGGGATACCCTCCCTCTCGAACAGCTCCCTGAACTCCCTCGCATACTGAGACGACCCCACGTCCATGGCCACCACCGGCTTGTCGTATTCCTTGGCTAACCTGGCCAATTTGCTGGGAAGCTCCGCACTCACGCCGGGGACATGATGGAGAGCGAGGACTATGATCCCATCTACGTTCTCGTCCTCCAGCAGGATCCTCATCGATTCGACGAACGAATCGTCAGTTGCGCTCCCCGTTAGATCGATAGGATTACCCGTGGCAGCTATGGGAGGTATTATCCTCCTCTCTTTGAGCTCCTGGAACTTCCTCTGGCTCTCCTCAGTTAAATTGGACAGCCTGAGACCCAGCGCCTCGGTCTCATCGGCGGCCATCACCCCCACCCCACCTCCATCGGTGAGTATGGCTATTCTATCGCCCTTCGCAGGGGGCTGCATCACGAGGGCCTTGGCGGCGTCGAATAGTTCCTCCATATCCCTGACCCTTATCACCCCCGCCTGCTTGAAAGCCGCGTCGTAAACGGAATCGCTCCCAGCCATCGCGGCGGTGTGCGAACTGGCGGCCCTAGCCCCAGCACTGGTCCTCCCCGCTTTGAACACGACTATGGGCTTCTCCTTGGTTATCTCCTTAGCAAGCTCCAGGAACTCCCTGCCCCTATCGATGGACTCCGCGTAGATTAGGATGACCTTGGTCTCCTCATCGTCCTTGAGGTACTCCAGCACGTCAACCTCGTCTACATCGAGCTTGTTCCCGTAGCTCACGAATTTAGCGAGCCCTATGCCCTCTCCATGCATGTAGTCCAGGCAGGCCACTCCGAAAGCACCCGACTGCGTGCTGAGGGATATGTTCCCCGGCTTGGGCCTTGGGGATGAGACGTACTTCCTCCCCAAGAATTCCTTCTCAACGGGTAGGAACATGGTATCCACTCCGGTGGAGGGCACCACCACTCCCACGCAGTTAGGTCCGATGACCCTCATCCCGTACTTCTCCCTTATGCTCTCGAGCATCTCTTGGAGCTTCACGCCCTCTCCTCCTACCTCGGCGAAGCCGCCGCTGATCACTATGACGTTCTTTATCCCCTTCTTCCCGCATTCCTCCATAGCCGGTGGCGTGTACTTCGCGGGAGTGACTAAAACGGCCAGGTCCGGTGTCTCAGGAATGTCCAGCACTGACTTATACGTAGGAACCCCCAGAATCATCTCATCCGATTTTGGATTGACTGCATAGAGCTTGCCCCTGTAGATCCCTCTCTGAGAATTCTCCACCATGATCCTCAGCAGTTCATACCCTATCTTGCCCGGAGTCCTCGATGCCCCGACGATAACCATTGAGTTCGGATTGAAGAAGCCCTCTATCGAAGACACCCTACTTCACCACGCTTCCCTCTGGTGTCATAATAAAGAGATTTCACGGCGCGCCCTCATGGATCAGGAGGGCCGGATAAATCCATGATCAAGAAAAAAGAGAGGTCCGAGCGGGGAGAAGGCCGGGGGCTTATGTCTTCCAAACGGCCCTGACGGCCAGCTCTATGTCGTCGCCGGTTACGGTCTTCCTATTGGCGTGCTTAGCGAGACTGACGGCGTGCTTGCTCACTTCCATGGCAAACTTCTCCATGTAGTGCTCCAGCCTCTCAACAGCAGCGTCACTAACCCTCTCAGCACCGGCCTCCCGGATTATCCTCCCGATGGGAGCTAAAGGTAGATACCTCGTCTTGGGCATAAGATAAGGAATCTCAGGTTAAATAAAAAATTTCCCCTTCAAGGCCATGAGAGGGCTCTACTCGGGAGAATAGCTTATAACTCCGACATCATCATCTTTACAATGGAATCCATTTAATTTAACATCCGGGATCTTAGGGAGTAGGGAAATTACAAGTTCGGCCAGGATAAAAGGAGAGGTGTTATCAATTATGGGGCGGAGAGTAAGAATTAGCAAATTAGTCTCGTTACTGCTGAGGCACAACCCGGATTTAGGTGGACTGTCGCCAGATGAGAGGGGGTTTGTGCCGCTCGACGATCTCCTAGACTCCGTAGTTAAAATCATGAGGGAAGAATGCTCTCGAAAAGAGGTCTTGGACGTCATATTGAGTGACAGGGAGAGGTTCGAGGTGGTGAACGGAAAGGTGCGGGCCAGGTACGGCCACAGCTTCAGAGTGATCTATGACAGGCCCCTTCCACCTGGGGAGGTCCCTGAGGTGCTGTATCACGGGACCACCCTCAAGTCTCTCCATTCGATACTCAAGGAGGGACTTAGACCCATGAACAGGACGTACGTTCACCTCTCCCTCACAAAAGAGAGGGCTTTAGAAGTTGCTAGGAGGAGGAAGGGGCCTCACGTCATCCTTAGAATCAGAGCTAGGGAGCTAGCGAGGATAGTGCCCATGTACAGACCATCCCACCTCACCTTCCTAGTTGAGAGGGTTCCCCCTGAATATATAGAACTGGAGGAGGTAATTGAGGGGTGATCTTGGACCCGGTAATAATAGTGCATGGAGGAGCGTGGGACATACCCCGGGACCTGCTCGAACCCAGCATTTCAGGGGTGGAGAGGGCCGCAAGAGAGGGCTTAAAATTGCTGCAGGAGGGTCGCTCTGCCTTGGATGCCGTCGAACGGGCTGTCGCACTCATGGAGGACGATCCCACATTCGATGCGGGCGTTGGCTCCGTTCTGAATGTGGAGGGATACGTGGAAATGGATGCCATAATAGTGGACGGATCATCCCTGAGGTTCGGTTCCGTCGCTGCCGTCAGACGCGTGAGGAATCCGGTCTCCCTGGCAAGGGCCATAATGGATGAGATGGACGAGATGATGTTCGTCTCCGAAGGCGCCGAGAGGGTGGCCTTGGAGCTGGGATTCGAGCTGGTGGATCCCGAGGAGCTGATAGTGGAGAGGGAGCTCGAGGCATGGAAGAGGAGGGTATCTAGATTCAGGGGCACTGTCGGAGCTGTCGCCCTGGATTCGAGGGGGAGGATAGCTGCCGCTACCTCCACCGGCGGGATGCCCCTGAAGAGGCCGGGCAGGGTTGGGGATACCCCGCTCATAGGATGCGGGGCGTACGCCAACGAACTGGGAGGAGCAAGCTCCACAGGGCAAGGCGAGCCCATAATG
>WAOH01000083.1 GCA_015521385.1 Thermoproteota archaeon | reverse complement strand
GGGGGAAGGGTGTGGACGTGCTCGTATCCCTCAAAGCGACACTCCTCCTCCCGTATCACAAGGAACTGGACGCTGCTTTGGCTGGTGGAAAGCTGGGGACGACGAAGAGGGGGATAGGTCCCGCCTACCAGGACAAGATGGCCAGGATCTCCGGCCTCAAGGTCAGCGATCTCTTCAGCTCCAACTTCCCCAAGAGGCTCAGGGAAGTCTTAGAGGTCAAGGAGGACGAGCTGAGGAGGACCGGTGTCCTGACCGGCGATCTGGACGAGTATTATGAGCGCCTGCTCGAGAGGGCCGACGGCTGGAGGGAGGCGCTGGAGCCCTTCGTGGGCGACGATCACCTGGAGGTCAACGCGGCCATATCCGAGGGGAAGTTCGTCCTCTTCGAGGGGGCCCAGGGGACGATGCTCGACGTGGACCACGGCACCTACCCGTTCGTGACGTCGTCCAATGCCATAGCCGGAGGGGCCTGTACAGGGGTCGGGGTGAGCCCCCTCGCCATCGACGCCGTCGTCGGGGTCAGCAAGGCCTACACCACGAGGGTGGGTAAGGGACCCTTCCCCACCGAGCTCACAGGTGATCTGGCCAAGTACATCAGGGACAAGGGAGGGGAGTACGGTACCACCACGGGAAGGCCGCGCAGGGTCGGCTGGCTCGATCTCCCGATGCTGAGGTACTCGGCCCTGATCAACGGCATAGGCTACCTAGCGATCAGGAAGGTGGATGTGCTATCTGGCCTCGACAAGGTTAAGGTGGCCGTGGCTTACGAGATTGAGGGGGAGGAGTACAGGGTGGCTCCTCCATACGTGGAGGCCCTCGAGAGGGCGAAACCTGTGTACGAGGAGCTCGACGGTTGGAGCGTGGAGGACTGGAGCGAACTCGTTAGAAAGGGCTGGGACTCGTTCCCGGAGGAGGTGAAGGCCTACGTGAGGTTCGTGGAGAGGGAGGTCAACGCGAAGGCCGTCATGATCGGAGTCGGTCCGGAGAGGGAGATGACCGTACCCACCCCCGCGTTGGAGGACCTCCTCTCCCTGTGACGGAGATGGCACGAACCCCATCAATTTATATAGTTAGGAGACGGACCTAAGGAAGGGTTCCAATAGGGAACAAGCTCGTTGAGAGATCCTCTTTTCTGGACTCCCGGCTGATTCTCGCGCTCGACTTCCCATCCGGGGACTTGGATCAGCTCCTCAATGGGCTGAGGGATTACGTGGTTGGCGTCAAGGTGGGCTTCCCCCTGGCACTGGCCATAGGATGGGAGGGAATAGCGGAGCTGGTGAGCAGACACGAGCACTACTACTGGATCGCGGATTTCAAGCTGGCCGACATACCCGACGTGGTCGAGCACATCCTAGGCAGGTTCGGGGAGATGGGCATGGACGCCGCCATAATACACCTGTTCACGGGGCACAGGAGGTACGAGACAGGGCTGGAGCTGATCGGGGTGGCGGGCATGAGCCATCCCCAAGCCAAACTCATCAGGGAGAACTTCGTCAAGCTGCTGGAGGAGGCGAGGCTGCTCGACGTCATGGGGATCGTCGTCGGGGCAACCAGGCCGGAGATGATAAGGGAGGCGAGGAGGAGGCTTCCCGATACCCTGATCTTTTCTCCAGGGGTGGGCTTCCAAGGCGCCAGGCCGGGGTCCGCGTTGGAGGCCGGTGCGAGCTTCGAGATAGTGGGTAGGTCCATCCTGAGGAGCGAGGATCCGATAGACGCGGCCAAGAGGGTGGTCGAGGCCCAGAGGGTGATCCTGCATGGAGAGCGCTGAGCTGGGAGCGATCCTTCTGAGGAGGGGCATGCTAAAGTTCGGTGACTTCCTCCTCACCTCCGGTCGGAGGAGCACCATCTACGTGGATCTGAGGCCCCTTCCATCATTCCCGGAGGAGTTCAGGGAGATCTCGGAGGAGCTGGCTCTGAGGATAGGTACAGGCGATGGGGGGATCTGCGGGGTTGCCGTCGGGGGCCTGCCCCTGGCCACTGCCGTGGCCATGCTCGCCTCCAGGCCCATGATATACGTCAGAAAGGAGAGGAAGGAGCACGGAACGATGAGCCGGATGGAGGGAGTGGTGAGCGAGCGGGAGTACGTGGTGATAGATGACGTGGCCACCACAGGTGGGTCGCTGAGGAGGGCCGTCGAAGCAGTCAGGGAGGCCGGAGCCGAGGTCGAAGAAGCCTGGGTCGTGGTGGACAGGCTTCAGGGTGCTAGAGAGGCCCTGAAAGAGCTGGGGGTGGAGTTGAGGAGCATCGCGACCCTCCCCGATATAGTCAGATCCGTCCTTCCGCATCTCCCCCCTGAGGAGAGGAGATATGCGGAGATATACCTTGAGGAGGTGGGATATTGAGTTTTAGAGGAAAGGACGTTCTTTCCATACTGGATTTCTCCCGTAATGATCTGGAGAGGCTGTTCAGGATAGCCTCCTCCAGGTTCGAGGGTGACGAGCTGAAGGGGAAGGTCGTGGCCCTGGCCTTCTTCGAGCCCAGCACGAGGACGAGGCTCAGCTTCGAGACCGCTACCCTCAGGCTGGGGGGCGGGTACATAGGGTTCGATGCCGTTCAGGGCACCTCGATAGCCAAGGGGGAGACCTTCTCCGACACCATAAGGATGCTCGACGCTTATGCTGACGTGATAGTGGTGAGGCACAGCCTGGAGGGTGCCGCCAAGCTAGCCGCGGAGCTGGCCGAGGCCCCGGTGATAAACGCCGGGGACGGATCCAAGAGGCACCCCACGCAGGCGATGATAGACCTCTACACGGTCTGGAGGGAGAAGAAGGGAATAGATAACTTGGTGTACGGTGTCCTAGGAGATCTCAGGTACGGGAGGGCCTCTGGGAGCTTCCTCAGGGCTCTGAACCTCTACTCGCCCAGGAAGGCGTATTTGATAGCTCCCGAGAGCTTGCGCCCGAAGGAGGAGCTTCTGGACACGTTGAGGATGCCCTGGGAGTTCGCTGACCTCGAGGAGGTGCTGCCGGAGCTGGATGTCCTCTACGTGACCAGGATACAGAAGGAGAGGTTCCCTGACCCGGCCGAGTACGAGAGGGTCAAGGGGAGCTACAGGATAGATGCCGCCCTGCTCAAGAACGCTAAAGAGGATATGATCATCCTGCATCCCCTCCCTAGGGTGGACGAGATAGCTCTGGACGTGGATTCCACGCCCCACGCCCGCTACTTCAAGCAGGCCGCTTACGGGGTGCCCATCAGGATGGCCCTTCTGAGGGAGGTGGTACCGTGAGCGAGGAGCTGGTGGTCAGGAGGATAAGCAACGGTACCGTGATAGATCACATCCCCGCCGGGAGGGCCCTGAAGGTCCTCCGCATCTTGGGGATCACGGGAGAAGAGGGCTACATGGTATCCATGGTGATGAACGTCTACAGCAAGAAGCTGGGTAAGAAGGACATCGTGAAGGTCGAGGGAAGGGAGCTAAGCAGCGAAGAGGTGAACAAGATAGCGCTCGTGGCCCCCACGGCGACCATCAACATAGTGAGGGACTACGAGGTGGTGGAGAAGAGGAAGGTGGAGCTTCCCGACAGGATAGAGGGAATAGTCAGGTGCGTCAACCCCAAATGCGTGACGAACGCCCCGAGGGAAGCGGTCCATCCGTCGTTCAGGGTGATATCTAGGAAGCCCCTCAAGCTGGTCTGCGAGTACTGCGGCGAGTACCTGACGGAGGAAGAGGTCATTGCGCAGCTCGCTGGGACATAGACCCCTCACAATAATTGAGAGCGAGCCCCTCACCCCGAGGGTAAGGAGGATCGCGCTGGAGGGAGAGCTAGGAGCTCGGCCCGGCCAGTACGTGATGGTCTGGGTTCCCAAGGTGGGGGAGATACCCGTCAGCGTGGCCAGGGAGGTGAATGGGGAGACCTGGCTGCTAGTGGCCAAGGTAGGTAAGGTGAGCTCGGCCATCCACTCCCTCGAAGCTGGGGACAGGCTCTGGGTAAGGGGGCCCTACGGCAGGGGCTTCACCACCGAAGTTGAGGGGAGGGTCGCTCTCGTGGGAGGGGGCTACGGCATAGCCCCCCTCATACATCTGGCCGACACACTCAGGAGCAGAGGCGGTGAGGGGGTGAGGATCGAGTTCTATGCGGGATTCAGGAGCGCGGAGGAGGTGATGCTCGAGGACCTCATGAGGGACCTCTCGGACAGGCTCGTGGTGAGCACGGATGACGGATCCTACGGGCTCAGCGGGTTCATCACGGAGCACATCGACTACGAAGGGTTGGATTTCGTCTACACTGCCGGGCC
>WAOH01000082.1 GCA_015521385.1 Thermoproteota archaeon | reverse complement strand
AGTCCCTGTTCGAGGCGGGTCTGATCACGTACCACAGGACGGACAGCGTCAGAGTGAGCGACGCGGGTTTGAGAGTGGCCGCTGAGGTGCTCGGAGACGATTTCGTCCCCAGGAGGTGGGGAGAGGGAGGGGCCCACGAGTGCATAAGGCCCACTAAGCCCCTGTCGGCGAAGGAGCTACTTGACTACGTGAGGGAGGGGCTCATAGCTGCACCGGAGGGGTTCTCCAAGGATCATGTGAGGCTATACGATCTCATATTCAGGAGATTCATCGCCTCCCAGACGAAGGAGAGCGTGATCGTGAAGCAGAAGTACAAGCTGGTCCTCGATGGTGACGAGGTGCCCGACGAGAGGATCATAGACATTAGAGGAGGATGGGCCCTCATATATCCCTTCCTCTACAGGAAAAAGGCCCCCCTCTCAGCGGGAAAGGTCAGGGTGGAGGTCAAGCACCTTCAGGTTCCCTCGGTGCCCCTCTACACGCAGGGGGACGTGGTGGCCCTGATGAAGGAGAAGGGAATAGGGAGGCCCTCAACCTACGCTACCATAATAGACAAGCTCCTGCAGAGGAAGTACGTTCTCGAGAAGAGCGGTAAGCTCATCCCCACGAGGCTGGGGGTTCAGGTGTACGACTTCCTGACCTCGGAATACCCGGACCTGATCAGCGAGGAGAGAACCAGGGTCCTAGAGGAAAAGATGACCGCGGTCGAGGAGGGGAGAGCTGACTACCAAGAGCTGATCGATGAGCTGTACCATGAGATACAGGAGAAGGTGGTTAAAAAGAGATCGGGGGCTGGGTGACTCACTCCTCAAGAGAGATGAGCTCGTCTCCCCTCAGCTCCAGTTTCCTATCCGGATGGAGCTTTCTGAATCTCTCCAGCGCATGTATCCTGAAGCCAGCCGGAACCATGGTCAGCATGTTGGCCGGGGCCTTCCCCCAGACCCTGAGCATTATGTCTATCCTGTTCTCCACGGCGCTCCAGTTCTCGAGGAACACCTTCTCGGCCTCGGAGACCTCCGCCTCCAGCACATCCAGTGATTCCTTGACCGAGTTGATGATCCTCTCCGCTTCGCTCACGTCACCCTCCTTCAGCTTGAGCTCCGCCGAGACCAGCATCGTCTCCGCATCCACGAGCCTGTATGGTGAGAGTTCGAACCCCACTATTTCCTCCAGCTTGGATATGGATCTCCTCACTTCGTCCAGCCTGCTCTTTACCGATTCTAGCTCCCTCTCAAGGGATTCCCTCACCTCTTCAGGAACCTCTACTGCCCTTTCCCCTTCTATCTCGGGTTTTATGGTGGGGATCTCTTCCCTCACCTCCGGAGGAGCTATCCTCTCTTCCTCCTCCATCTCGGGGAGTTTCTCCTCTTCTACCTCTATCCTGTGCACTTTTGGTATCTCCACGCCAATCTCCTCTTGCTCTATCTCGGGTGGCGTGATCGATGGAGGTACCTCCGCTCCTGCCTCCTGAACTCCTTCTCCCTCTCTTCCTTCTATTGTAGGAGTCGGGATCGGCTGTATCTCCTCCATCCTCATCTCTTTGGGCCTCCTAGAACCCAGCAAGAGGGCGGCTGCGATCAATATGAGTACGGCGCCTATTATCCCCCCGACGAGGTACTCCAAGGGTATCGGCAAGGCCGACTGCTGGGTGGTGACGGCTGGAGGCGCGGGTGGGGCTGCGGTCACGGTTATCGTAGAGGTCCTCTCATCGACGACCTTACCTCCCGCTAGGGCTTGAACTCCCAGCTTGAGGTCGCCCGTCTTTCTGGGAGTGATTTTAACGTGCACCTCGGAACTACCACCTGCCCTGAGGGGGCCTACCTTTCTCTCCACGAGGGATCCGTCCAGGGAGGTAACTAGGATGAATTGCGCATTGTCCTTGAACCTATTCACTATCCTCACTGTCACTATGATGGAGTCATTGACTCTGGCCTCCTTTGGGGCCCTTATCTCGTCTATAACCTTGCCCTGTTCCACCTTTATGGGAATCTCCTCCTTGTGAAGTATCTCTCCACCGTGCTTGACGTAGAGCACCGCTCCCGTACCGGGGTTGAGGGCTCGTCCCTCTATAGAGATGGAGAACTCGGATCCTGGGCTTATTTTCCTAGTAACACTTTCTCCCTGAATCGTAGGCCCCTCAACGATGAAAGTTAGCTCTGGAACGTTCCACGAATTGATTCCGGTGATCTTCAGTTTGAAACTATCACCTACCGTCAGTTTGGGTGGTACCTGAAGGCTCAGCTTGGGCTGTGTACTTGGCTTAGTCGCGGTCGTAGTCGTCATGGCCTCGGTCGTGGTCGTCGTTGTGGTCACTTCACCCCCTCTGAGGGAGATCCATTCCTCCCTAGTCAGACCGACGGGAACATTGGGGGGAATCGTTTCCTCGCCCACGATCAGTCCCAGGGCCCCCTTTTCCCTCAGCATGGTGGAGAACCTCGCACCACATTGACCGGGACCTAGGAATCCAATGGTCTTCTCGCCCACGACCTCCCCCCGTGGGGACATCACGTACAGCACGATCTTGCTCCTCTCTCCACTAGGCGCGGTGCTGCACACGAACCCCTCAACCAAGTAGCCTCCGTTTCTAGGTTCCACCTTCTGGACCTTTATCCAGTGATCCGGCATGTCGAGTATGTGAAGCTCCCCGTTCTCGTCTATGTAAGATACGATGGTTGTGTGGTTACCGCCAGCAGAAGCCTCTATCGAGCTGAACGGAGGATTAGACACTTTGAACTCTGAGAGCAAGAACTTGTGGGTGTAGTGGTAGACCCTGACCTCCCCCGACTTCGAGAAATAGAGGAGGGCTCTTCCCACCGCGACGGGCTGATAAGCGGGGGGGATCCACGTTTTTATAGGTCTTGACACGCTGAGATCCGACAGGTTGACGAAGATTATGGCCTCCTTTGAACTGGTGAGAGCCCCAATTCCATTCAGCACGGGGAAGGACCCCCTAGGAAATTCGTACCCTAGGATCCCACTCATGTCCTTTTTGGCGACAGGTTCGCCTGTTGAGGTCCTGATGGAAACCATCGTTCCATTTTGGAGCATTACTCCGATGAACGATGGATCCTCGCCAGCCACTACTATCTTCTCGCCCAGATCTAAAGTCCAGACTGCTTTTCTGGAGTTTAGATCTACGTACGCTATCTTAGTATCTCCGTAAACGACGGCCTCTCTATTCACATAGTGCACGCGCCTTATCCTGAATCCCACATCCACGGACCAGCTAGTTGACTTGGATCTCAGGTCCACTGCCTGAAGAGAACTGGCGAGGGGCACTACAACGGTCCTACCGTCCTCAAGATAGGTCATCGGGGACCCAGATGGGATAGAGGGTAATCTGAGCCTTTCTATCCTCGGCTTACCGTCGATTGAGTTATAGGCCCTCAGCTCGAATGAGTCCGTTGCCACTATGACCCATGATTCCCTCTTCGCATAGCCGTAATGCACATCAGATACTATTAATGGAGGCGTAGATACCTTAGCGCCTGTCTTATCGCTCCAAAGCTTTTCTCCGTTTAGGTTCATGGCAATTAAGGTATCTCCCTGACCTCCTATCACGTACAGCCTGTTCTCGTATATCGTGGGTCTAGGAACCTCATACAATGGCTTGGAGTCGTACACCCTGACCTTTAGGGCCTCCGTTGGTGTTAAATCGTAAGAAGAAGCGGCAATAATGCTCATCGATAGGACCACTAGGAGGGCCGCCGGTTCCCATCTCATCCAGTCATCCCTTCACGCATAGTCAAGCTTGCCACCTTTTAAATGGAACTCTCGTCAATTAATAGTGCTGTATGAAGGGGATATCGAGTCCCTAATACCTTTGATGTGGGAAAAATTGAGTTGTTAGATGGTCACCTGTGTGATAGAATGAAGGTCAGGGGCTTCCTCCTATCCAGTCTTACGAATCCGAGCCTTAACATCTGGGCCATCTCGTCCTCCTTCATCTCGGCCAAGGCGGGTTCTCCGTAACCCCCGAGCATCTCGTACGAGTAGGGGGACAGGGGGACGAATACTCGGGCCGGGATCCCTCCTTTAAGGGGCGCCCACTGGATGATCTTCACTCCCTTGATCCTCTGCTCCTCGCTCATGATGAGAGATATCTCATCGGGATTCACGCTCCTCACCCTCACCGTGGCCAGTCCTCTCAGCCTGAACTCGTCTCCTGGCTTCATTCCCTCCACATCGCTCTTGGAGATGTAGACGATGGGCTCTTCCACTACTATGGTTCTGTACTCCTCCGAGCTCGGATGAACCTGTACCTTGGCCTCTACTGGGGTCTTCATTCCGTCTATGACCGCTCTGACCGGATCAGGGACGAACATGTAGCGGGGTACCTTTGGATCGAGTATCTTCCTGTTGATGGCAGCCAGCATGTCCATGTTGACCGTAGCATCCACCTTGCTCGGTCCTAGCTCGTAGAAGAACCTCACGATCGACTCGGGGAGGATGCCCCTCCTGAACAGCCCCCTGAGCGTCGGCACCCTCGGATCGTCCCAACCCTCCAAGATGCCGCTTTCCACCAGTGGCCTTATGTACCTCTTAGAGAGAGGGATGCCCTCCACGGTTATCCTACCGAACTGCACCATGTGGTACTCCCTCAGGCCCAATTTCCTGATTATCGTCTTCTGAACCTCCACATGAGGTTCGAACTCCTTGCTACGGAATGCGTGCGTCACGCCAGTCAGGGAATCCATGACGCTTACCGAGAAGTCGTACACGGGGTACACCCTGAACCTGTCGCCGTGTATAGGATGGGGCGCCTCCACTATCCTGAAGATGCCCGGATCCCTCATGGTTATGTTTGGGTGCCTCATATCCGTCTTGAGCCTGAGGTGGGCCTCACCCTCCCTGAAATCTCCCTCAAGCATCCTCTCCCAGAGCTCCAAGTTGACATCCACCGGCTGGTTCCTGTGTTCGCACTCCCTCCCCTCCCTCCTCCATCTACGGACCTTATCGGCGGGGCACGTGCACACGTAGGCGTCTCCCTGCCTTATCAGCTTCTCCGCCAGCTCATACATCTCGGGTATGTGGTAGGACTCTATGATCTCCTCGTCCCACTTGCCCGGTGACAGACCGAGTTCCCTCTCGGCAGCCTCGAGCAGCTTGGAGAACTCCTCCCTTATGGCATCGTAAAACTCCAGCCTCTCCACCCTCGGATTGGTGTCCTCGAACCTGAGCAGGAACTTCCCCTTGTATATCCTAGCGTATATGAAGGGGACCAGAAGCCCCTTGGCGTGCCCCAAGGTCGGGTAGCCGTTGGGCTCCGGGGCCACCCTCGTGACGACCTTACCCTCTTCCGCGCCCTCCAAGGGGGGCCATACCCTCTCCTGAGGCCTCTTCTCCCTCTTGGGCGGGGTGGATATCTCCTTCAAGGCCTCGAGGGGCATTTCATTGACCTGAGAGACTACTTCCTCCACGAGGGCAGCGATTTCCCTGGCCCTCGGCCTTAGATCCGGTCGGGAGGCCATGAGTTTACCTAGAACAGCCTTTGGATTGGCTTTACCGTACTTGAGCGCGTTCTCAGCGGCTAACTTGAGTATCAGGTCCCTCAGTTCCTCCAAGTTAACACCCATCAGGCTCCATCGATCCAAAACCTAGATAAAGCTAGGGGTCCCATCAGGCTGGATGGGCGATGGCATTCCGGAGGGGCTGATAAAGCCTGAGTTCGAGAGGAGGTACAGGAAACTTCTTGGAGAGGAGTACGATGTGCTCCTGTCCTTCATGGCGAAGAGACCCATCCCCAGTATCAGGCTCAACCCGATGAAGGTAGATCCCGATTGGCTGGTGAGGGAGCTGGAGAAGAGTGGATGGGTGCTGGAGCGCATACCTTGGTACGAACACGGTTACAGGGTGAGGAAGGGCCCCGAGAGATTGGGGAATACCGTGTGGCACCAGCTAGGTTTGTACTACGTTCAGGAGGCCGCTTCCATGATCCCCCCTGTCGTCCTCTCACCGAGACCGGGTGAGAGGGTGCTGGATCTAGCTGCCTCCCCGGGTTCCAAGACCACTCAGCTATCGGAGATCATGAGACATGAGGGGGTCTTGGTGGCCAACGACGTGACCCCCGACCGGGTGGACGCGCTCATAGCCAATGTCCAGAGGATGGGGTCAATCAACGTCGTGGTGACGTTGTCGGACGGTAGGAGGGCCCATCAGTTCTTTGGTGAGGAGAGATTCGACAAGGTGCTTCTAGACGCTCCGTGCAGCTCTCTGGGGGAAGTCAGGAGATCTTGGGGTGCATTGGTCAGGTGGAGTCCCAAGTCGGTCAACAGGATAGCCAGGCTTCAGCTCTCACTGGCGAAAGCGGCCTACCGCGTCCTCAGAAGGGGAGGGCTCATGGTCTACTCCACCTGCACCCTAGAACCCAAGGAGAACGAGTGGATCGTTTATAACCTCCTGAGGCTCGGTGCCGTGTTGGAGGAGCCCCGGGTAGAGGGGCTCAGGTGGAGGCCCGGGTTGGAGAGGTGGATGGATTGGGAATTCGGAAGCGAGCTGAGGAGGGCGATGAGGATATATCCCCAGGACAACGACACGATAGGCTTCTTCGTGGCTCTACTAAGGAAGCCGACGTGAGCGAGTTCCTCTCTTGGATAAAGTACTGGTTCGGGGCAGACCTCTCCGGCTACGAATTGATCAGATCCGGCAAGAAGAGGATAAGGATCCTAGCCAAGGATGTCGCGGAGTTCGATGCGGGAGGTAGGGATGTGATTAGGGGCGTCTACCT
>WAOH01000081.1 GCA_015521385.1 Thermoproteota archaeon | reverse complement strand
TCTATGTACAGCTCGTCCCCCTCTTCCAGATCCCTCAGGACGCTGGACGGTTTTATCTTGACCTCCCCCAATCCCTCCTTCCCGCTGACCGTGACAACGTCCCCTTCCTCCACCTTCAGCTCCTTCCTCCCCATGTGGGTCCTGACCTCCGGTCCCTGGAGGTCGGACATGAGCCCCACCCTCACTCCCAGCTCGTGGGCGGCCCTTCGAACTAGGTCCATGTGGTTGGCCTTCTCGGTGAGGGTGCCGTGGGAGAAGTTCATCCTAGCCACGGACATGCCCTCGGCTATCATACCCCTTACCACTTCCATGGTCGAGGAGGCAGGGCCTATCGTCGCGACTATCTTGGTGCGAGCCATCCTGACGTGATACGGTGATGGGATAATAAGTAACACCTCCGCATTCAGATCGGTGCCAGATACCCGGAGGTTCAGGTCCGACCTTGAGGAGCTGGCTCGGAGGATAGAGGAGGGAGGTGGCCCGTCGGCCGGCAGGCTGAGACCCCTCATCGACAGGCTGACCGATCTCTACATAGCTGGGGCCGTGAAGATAAATCACTCCGCCATGGAGCTCGTGATAGCGGCCCACCTGATCATGAAAGGATACCAGGTGGATGTGGAGGTCAAGGTGGACGATCTGAGATGTGATGTGATGGGCGCCAACGGGGAGAGGGTGATAGTGGAGGTGGAGACGGGTTTCGTCCCACCGGATCACGCTCTGGATCCTGACAGCTTCTGCCGGGCGAGGATAGCGAGTAAGATCGCTAGGTACAGCCAGTACGCTGATAGGTTCTATCTGGCCGCTCCTCCCACCTATCTGATGGAGATACCCCCCTTCCTCCTCACCCCGCCACACGCGAGATCCGAGATAGAGCTCAGGAAGTGGAAGGAGCTGCTGGACAGGTACTATCGCAATCCGCCCATACCCATGGAGCTATTGAGGAGGGCCAAGCTCAACGGAATCTTAGTTACCTACGTGGATGAGGGCAGGGTGATAGAACTCAGCACGGAGGCCTACCTCAACCTCTTCAAGTACATCTAGGAATGAGACGATCCGCGGGTACGTGTGCGGTGAGAGATACGCACGCCGCATGCACCGGCACAGCGGCACATTTGCAGTACTAGGCTGAGATAGGCAATTACGGCCAACAGATGGGGAACGTTAGCGATGGGGTCTCTACCAACGTTGATGGTAAGGTCGTTCTGAAAGAGGAGACCTGAAAAATCGCTTTCGGGGGGGATCCCCGGCCTCCCGGCCGGGTTGCCTCCGACCACCCCTCTCGGGGCGATCGGAATCTCGGCGGTCAAGGCTAACCCCGACCGCCTACTCCTCCCCTTTCCCGGCAAGGGTTACTTACCGACGGTGACTAATAAACCTTCCGTACAATCTCTTCACCAATGAGTTAAAACTTTTTCATCAAAGGCGGGAGGAAGGCAGTCGTGTACAGCTGGTCCCTCCTGACGCCGATCCACACCTCTATAGCCTCATCCACGGCTTTCATGAGTCGGGGTGTGGGCTTACCGGGCTTCACTCCGGGACACCTCTGATCGACGTAGACGTAGAAGCCACCCAGCCGGTGTGAGTAATAGGCCTCCTCTGACCTACCATGTTCCGGGTTCCTGTATATCCTGAAGGGCCATATCTTGCAAGCCGAGGGTTTCATTCCGAGGCTTTGAAGGTAGCACAGACCCTTACCATTGCTCTCGATGAGGAACGGGCAGGCTTCTCCCTCCCTCTTCCTTATGTACTGCCGCCCGGCGACAGAATCCACGTACGTCGGACCGAAGGTGCGGGCTATGGAGATGGCTTCATGAGGCTTCAGGGGGATGCGGAAATGATAGCAACAGAGACCGCAGGCATAGCACGTGAAGTCGGAGACCCGGCTCCACGGGAGGTACAGTTCGCCCACCTCCCCGGATCTCCCCGTGTGTCCAAGCGGGCTGGTTCTTAAGTTAATCGCGCCCTCCCCGACGCACTTGGGAAAACTTATTTTGGGTGGGATGTAAGATCTATGGTGGGTAATTTGAGTTACGTGGTAATTATCGACGAACGTGGGAGAATGGTGCTGCCCGCCGAGGTGAGGCGAAGGCTAGGTATCAGGAAGGGGAGCAGGGTCCTCCTGAGGGTGACCAGCGACAGCTCTGCGGAGATCATAATCTTGGATAGGCTATACAAGGAGATCTCCAAGATCTTCGATGAGAAGTTCAGGGACTGGAAGGAGGAGGATCACGAGGCCTCCAAGATGCTGGAGATGATGCTGAGTGGAGATCGTTGACACGGTTTACCTCATCGCTTATCTTCGACCCTCCGATCCGCTTCACCCCGATTCCATTGGGGTAATCGAGGAACTCGGTGATGACAGGAGAGTCTCCCAAGCTTCCCTCTTGGAGCTCGATCTGCTCATGAAGAGTAGGGGATTCGCCATCGATCAGAGGATCAAGGTGTGGCACCTGCTGAATGGCGTTGTAGATGGATTCGTCGAGCCCCTCTCCCCCTTGGACATAGCATTGGGGGCGTTCCTCTCATCCAAGGGACTCGACTACTTCGACTCGCTAATAGCGGCCCAGTGCCTGATCAGGGGAGCTAAGCCCGTCACAACGGACCTGGAGATCATTGAGCTGATCGAGAGGGGTGGGGAATTGCTAGGTGAGTTCGATGAACTCTCTTACTGAGGTGCGACGAGGTCGGGCAACTCAATCAGCGTCAAGGAAATGGAAGGTGCTCTCGGGCATTGGTATTACGGGTATCGCAAGTTGATCAGTGAGGGACCTTCCTCAGCAGTCCTATGGAGCGATATCCCCTAGCGTATGAGGACATGGGTTTGACCTCTACCTCCTCCAAGCTCACCGAATTGAAGGCTCTGGCCAATTCCAAAGCTAGACCGGCGTTCAGGATCAGGGGTACATTAAGGTCGGCGGCCAGCCTCCTAACCTCGTAGTCCACCTCAGGAGCGTATCCGGTTGCCATGACCATATCCACCATCCCCTCCCTCAGCAATTCCGCGGCCCTATCTTTGCCGACTTCCGACAGCCACCATACATCCAGCATGGTTGCCAGCTCGTCCGCGGCCTCTTTCATCTTCCCGCGCTCCTCACCGGCGCCCTCGTATCCAACGATCACCCCCTTCTCCGGCACCCTATTTGGGCTGACGGCCAGCCAGGACTTGAGGAGGGCTGCTTCGTAAACCCTGTCCATTGAGGCCACCTCCCCCGTCGACCTCATCTCAACACCCAAGTAAGGGTAGGCTCCCCTCAGCTGTGACCACGAGAACTGCGGTGACTTGACCGCGTAGTGCATCATCACAGGCTCGTAGAACTCATCGACCCTTAGAGATCCCTCGAAGACCACCTTCGCCGCTGCTCTGGCTAGGTTGACGCCCGAGGCCTTGCTGGAGAAGGGCATCGATCTGGAGGCCCTCAGATTCATCTCCAATACGTAGACATTGCCGCCGTTTATCACGAACTGCAGGTTGAAGGGTCCCCTTATCTGTAGGGCCCTCACCAGCTTCAGGGCAGCCGCCTTCATCTCATCGACGGGCAGACCGCGGGCTGGCAGTACCATGGTGGAGTCGCCTGAGTGCACGCCGGCAGGCTCAATATGCCTTATCAACACTCCCACCACGCTCTCCCCGTCAGCGACACCGTCTATCTCGGCCTCCGGTCCCCTCAAGAACTTAGATATCACGACGCTCCTCCCGGTGGATAGGGCCGAGCGAACCGCCTGCCTGAGCGATTCATCGTCCCAGGCCAGCGACATGGAGGTGCCGCTCAGGACATGCGACGGTCTCACCATCACGGGGTAGCCGTGCTCGAGTGCGAACTCCAGCGCCTCCTCGACGGATCCGACCTCCTTCCAAGGTGGTTGTCTCAGTCCGAGATCGTCTAGGAGTTCGGAGAACCTGTCCCTGCTCTCGGCCACCTCCACACTGCTCCCGCTGGTCCCGAGGACCTCGACCCCCTTGGACTCGAGGGGCTCAGCTAGGTCGTTGGCCACCTGCCCCCCCAAGAAGGTCACGACCCTGACGGGGGACTCGAACTCGTATATGTCGAGCAGCCTCTCCAAGGTGAGCTCCTCGAAGTACAGCCTGTCCACCACGTCCCAGTCAGTCGACACGGTCTCCGGGTTGTAGTTCACTATCGCCACGGTGTTCACGTACTCCTTGGCCGCCCTGGCGAACTCCACAACGCCCCAGTCGAACTCCACGGACACGCCTATCCTGAAGACCCCCGCTCCTATCACCAGAACGTCGGCCCCGGGCCTCAAGTCGTGGGTCTGCCCTCCGTAGGTGGCGTACAGGTAATTGGTGACGGAGGGCCACTCGGCAGCCAGCGTGTCTATCTGCTTGAACACCGGGACAATCCCCAGCGACCTCCTCAGCCCCCTGACCTGATCCTCGCTCATTCCCAGCTTCCTAGCTATCTGGGCGTCGGAGAAGCCGTATCTCTTCGCCGCGTAAATGGAAGAAGGGTTCAGATCCAGCCCTGAGTATATCCTGACGGCCTTCTCAAGCTCCCTGATGAACCAGATATCCACGCCGCTGGCCTCGGCCACCTCCTCGGCGCTCACTCCTCCGGCCAAGGCTATGGAGGCCCAGGCGGGCCAGTAAGGCCTCCTCTCCCTGAGGGCCCTCAGGGCCTCCGCAGGATCCCCCTCCATCGGCAGTCCGTCGAACCTCCCCAGCATCCTCAGGCCCTTCTGCATCGCCTCCGCCAGGTTCCTACCTATGGCCATGACCTCCCCTATGCTCTTCATCTCGCTCCCTATGCTCCCCTCCACCCCCTCGAACTTCTCCAAGTCCCACCTCGGTATCTTCACGACCACGTAGTCGAGGCTGGGCTCGAAGCAGGAGCACGTCACCCCGGTCACCCTGTTCAGTACCTCATCGAGCCTGTAGCCCAGAGCCAGCTTGGCCGCGACGTAGGCCAGCGGGTAGCCCGTCGCCTTGCTGGCCAGGGCCGATGATCTGGACATCCTCGGGTTCATCTCTATGGCGTAGTACCCGTCACCCAGCGCGAATTGGACATTGCCCTCGCCCACCAGACCCACTGCCTCAGCGACCCTCAGGGAGGCGCTCCTCAGCATCTGGTACTCCTGATTGGTGAGTGTCTGGCACGGCGCCACCACGACGGATTCGCCCGTGTGGATGCCCATGGGATCGGCATTCTCGAGGCAGGCCGGAGCTATGACATTGCCGTGCGCGTCTCTCACCACCTCGAACTCTACCTCCTTCCATCCCCCTAGGTACTTCTCCACGAGGGCGCTCCCTATGGAGCTCGCCTTCAGGGCCCTCAGGATGAGGGCCCCCATCTCCCCCTCGCTCCAGGCT
>WAOH01000080.1 GCA_015521385.1 Thermoproteota archaeon | reverse complement strand
TTTCATTCGAATCCACGTCTTCATTCCCGTTTAGATCCCTCCATTCAATCAGATACAGCCCGGAAGCACCTAACAGGTCCGGATGCTCCATCAAGTAGATTAGGCCGGCTCTGGTCCCGTATCTGGTGATCCCGGCGATCCTCACGACCATGTCATCGTGATCCACGTAGATCACCGCGTAGTCCACCTCCCCGAAGACCGCCCTGTAGACGCTGGAGTTCAACTCCAATCCCCTGAAGCTCCCTCTCTCCCTGAGGAATCTCACACCCACGGATCTCCAGTTATATGGGACCACGTCAGGCCCACCCAGTACGATCAGCATCCTCCTCTGGCCAGGCAGCGATGGTCCGGCGGTTCTGGAGAGGATATCCATGTTCATCTCCAGATCAGTGCCTCTTGCCACGAATCTGAACCTCTCGGGGAAGGCTGTGAGCCAAGGCTCGCGAACCACGATCTTCCTTTCCTTCGGAGGTCTCGTGAAGACGGCCTTCAGGGTGAGGTCGCCCGTCATGGTGAAGATCGGGCTGTCCTCCATCAGCTCGTGCCCATCCAGCTCCCAGTGATCGAAGGAGTAGCCGCTGCACTCCAACGGGGATGCTCTGACCTCGGCTCCCTCCTGAATCGCCAGGGAATCGCCATCGCTGAACCTGCCGGCCGGGATCCCGTCCACGGAGATCCCGACGTAGCATGCTAGGGAGTTGCCCTCGTCATCCGCCACGCTGATATCGAGTTCGTAGTTCTTGGAGGTGTAAACGGCGATCTCCTCCACATCGTGGTCCGGCATCGCGAAGGCTATCTCTTCCTCGGCACCTCCAGCATATCCCTCCCATCTCAGGAAGGAGTAGCCGAAGCACTCCAGGGCGGTCATGGTGATCTGATCCCCGGATGTTATCTGGAGTACATCCCCGTTCCCCGCATTGGTGTCCAGGCCCCAGAGGGACGTCACCCTCACCTGGCAAGTGAGGGGGTTCCCCGACGGGTTCTGAACGAGGACATGTAGCCCCGCGTAGGGCAGGGACGGATCGGCCACGGTGAAGACGGTGGAGGAGTAGGCCGCGTCTCCATCATCGGGAACCCTCTGGATTACCTGCCCGGGAACCAGCGTCGTGATATCGGCGGGACCGTCCAAGTAAGTGGAGGAACCGTACCACGCCGCGCTGATTATCTTCAGGAACCCTCCCTCCTCGAGCTTTATCAGCAGCACCTCGTCTCCCGAGTCGTCTAAATCCCACGTGCTGCCGTAGTCTGCGGGTTCGTACGGGGATAGGTCCGGTACCCCGGGATCCGTATCCACGAGCTCGAAGTCGGGCTCGTATCCGTAGGTCGACTCGAACACCGATGCCTTGTATGCCACGACTATCCTCCTTCCTGCCTGTATCACCGCCCCCGCGGGGAATCTGTATAGGCTCTCGTCATCGTAGGGAGCGGTTCCCACCAGAGTCTCCGAGTCCCCTATCAGGTAGTCCGTTAGATCGATGTCCTCGTCCGTTGGGTTGTATATCTCCACCCACTCGCCGTCGGGGCTGCCCGTGGAATCGGGCATGAACATGACCTCCGTTATCAGGAGGTGGGGTGCCCTGTAGGTTGACGTCGGAGTTATCAGCGCGAAGTGCTCGGGATCGGAAGCCATATCATCGATCCAGTCGCTCAATCTGGAGGCGAAGCCGCCAGCACTATCGTCCATCACTATCAGGACGTTCTCGTCGTGCACAGTCGTTCCCGATTTCGTGGGATTCCAGCTTCCCAACGCGGCCATGGAATCGTCCATCACGAAGAGTTTCGCGTGCATCTTGTACCTGTGCGTGTCAACGTACACCGGAACTCCCGCCTCGATCAGGTCGTAAATGCGCCTCCCTCTGTTGTGGAGGTTGAGGAGCTCATCGAACACTCCCACAACGCTCCCGCCACTGCTGTGCACGTGAACTATGGCGTTGTACAGGGGCGATACCCATCCGCTGGTGGTGAATATGTACGAGGCGAACCTGAGCTTCGAAGCCCTCTCGACGTAGCCCGCTAAGACGTTGGGTATCCTCCCCCTGTCCCCGAATTCCTGCGGGGTGAACATCCCCTGAAGTATCAGCTCCCTCCCGGAGAAGGCGGCAGCGGCCACGAAGTCGTTGCTCTCGGTCTTCTCTATCCCGAACTTGCCGTTCCCCGCGTTCCACATCTGGAGGAATTCCTCTCGTAGTAGTAGGCGGCGGTCCTGCTGGATACTAGGAATGCCGTGTTGTTGTTCAGGAAGAAGTCGTCCTCTATCAGGTTCACCGTGGATACTAGCAGCTTCCTCCCATCTATCACGATGAACTTGTCGTGCATGATGTGGGTGGGATCTCCCAGCGAGGAATCGTCTATCGCCTCCACCCCGTGCGCCTGGAGGTAGTCGAGGGCTGGAGAGTTGCTCGGGCTGTCGTCCATTATGACCCTGACGTCAACTCCCCTGTTGCGGGCCTCCACCAGCTTCTCCAAGATGTCCTCGTACTCCACGAACGCGACCGCCACGTATATCTTGGATGATGCCTCGTCTATGAGTCCCTCCAAGATGCTCTTGTAGTAGGAACCCTGTCTCGGCAGTTCAACGAGGAAGGCATCCGTCAAGCTCTCCCTCTCCGGGAGCCTGATGTAGGACATCAGTTCCTGTGTCCCGCAGCAATCGTCCCTGTAAACCGCTAGGTACTGATCCTTGGATACCGCAGCCAAGCCATCCACGATCTGATTGCCCTCAGCCGAGAGGAGCGTCCCTCTCTCCTCCACGGTGGGGTATTCTCCTGGGCTGTCCCCGGGATCTATGATTGCGTAAGATACCTCGGAATCACCAGTGGTCCCCGAGGTCCACAGGTAGACTATCCTGTCGTTGAGGGGGTCGTGGGCGATCAGCGGGTGCCTGGCCATCTGGGTCGCGTCGCTGTCCACCACCCTTACGCGGTAGGCCCACGACGCTGGGTTCACGTTCGCTATCCTCGGATCCCCCTCGGGATCCGCATTCAGGTAGATGTATGAGATGACGAACCTGTCGTCTAGGCTGATCGCGAAAGGCTCCCTGCCATTCACGGTCAGCCTTCTATCGTTGGAGACCACCGTCCCATCGTCCCTGATCACGGCGTATCTGACCTCGGTGTCGGAGAGGAAGGGTACGAGGAAGTAGCCGCTTCCCCCATACTCCAAATACGCACCTCTCACCCCCGGTATCTCTTCCTGCGTATCATCGTCGTAGAGTTCGATGTATCCAGATACACCGGAGCCGTCAACCAACCTCGCATAGAGGCCTATATCTCCTCCGCCGTCGAGGTACCGGTAGACCACCAGGGCTTCGCTCTGGCCTCCGATGCAGAGCATGAGATCCGCCTGGGTGTACGAAAGACCTCCCGTCGAGGTGATGAAGAGCACGGAGCTCAGGCTTCCGTCCGGAGATACCCATCTGCCCTCCACCTTCCTGCCATCGCTCGAGTACCAGATCACCAAGAACCTGCCCTCACCCGGCACGTAGCAGGCCCTGCTGTACTCCTCATAGTAGCTCGTGTCCCTTAGATCGCCACTCCACACGTAATTTCCATCTAGATCGTACAGGGCGGCCCTCACGTTGGTTTTCGTGGATGATGTGTAGTAGGTCCATGTTACGAGGATCCTCCCCCCGCCTATGACCACGGAATCTATGCTATCCACGCTGTAGGTCTTTCCCACGTACTTCACCGTTATCGAGGCGTTCCTCGAGTCCAGCTTCACTATCTCCAAGTATATGATGTCATTCCCGTAGCTGTCCGCATCCTTCCTCACCCAAGCTATGGCTGCGGTCCTCGTTTCAGGATCGAAGGCCACCGTGCTGGTGTACCACCCGGCGAAATCGTAGGATCCGGGAGATCCGGTCGCCTCGCCCACCACATCCACTTCCTTACCGCTCGTGTCCACCGGGACTTCGACCTCCGAGGGTTCTGGATCGTATACCAAGCTCGCAGTCAGGGGATCCGTGTAGTCTAGGAGCGAGCCGGATTGTCCCGATCCGGCCACTGCTGAGATCTCCCTGCGCAGGTCGGGCATCATCTCCCTAGGGACCGCCATGAGGATCTCGGTACCTCCCCCCGGGTTGTGAACGAGCTCGCACCTGCCGACGAAGGTCCAGGACCAACCTGAACCGGAGTTCTCGTACAGCTTGGGGGCGTAGCCCAGGTGGTACTCGACCATGTAGTCGGCCCCTACGCCCCCCACCGAGTATCCAGTGGTCGGATCCCCGTCCGTGTCCATGAAGATCCAGTAGGTGCCGACGGGAGATCCGCCGTACCAGGGAAGATCTCCCGAGACCTCCATTCTGAAGATAAGCTGGTCGGAGTTCAACCCGGCCTTGAAGCTGGCGATGTCCAAGTGGGGAGGTGATGCGTCGCCCGAGGCGTCGGATACCTCTGCCTTCCAGTCAGTGGGCGGTTCCTCCATGAAGTACGTTAGGAAGTCTCCGGTCACCGCCGAACTCTCTGGGAACCTGTCGATGACGTCGGCTCCGAGCTCAGTATAGGAGTAGAGGAGGAAGGAGTCCGTTATTAGAGGGAGCTGCCCGAGGGGTACGCTCACCACCCACATGTCTGACGACTCCCCTCCACCCACGATCTGCGCCTGAGAGATCCAGCCTCCGGAGCCATCGAAAAGGTGGGCCTGCTCCATCCCATCCGGACCTAGGCTGATGACGATTGAGTAGTCCCTGAACCAGGAGGTTGACGCCAGACTTTCCTTGTCCGCATCCAGTTCCACGGACCAGTACTTGACCTCGGACGGATCTCTAGCTATCGGGTCGGCCGTCCTCAACGCGATGAAGAGCCTGTCATCGTGAAGCACTCACATCTCCTCCACATCCAGATCGCCAGGGGAGAGGGCCTCATCCGGTTCCTCGCCCACCTTCTCCATCTGAGCGTCCACTCTGAGGTTATCCGCCAGCACCGCGAAGTCCTCGCTTGGATGGAACCCCAAGATGGCCAGCCCGTTGTGGGCCATCGGGGGGATTGAGGCATCCAGTATCTCGTCACTGTGGGTGTTGAGTGGGTTGGAGAGATCCGTCACCATGGCAGCTATGCGGTTTACCTTGTCACCGGTGGAGGGATCCGTCAACCAGAGCACGGTAACCTGCACCCTGTACCATTTACCCTCCTCCACATCGAACCCAAGGGGAGAGATCTTGAGCTCCCTCCACTCGCCCGAGACGACCACATTGAAGACCAAGTTGTTGAAGTCCGTGTCCACGACCACCTCGTACTTGTCGGCCACTGATCCGTACCTAGGCAGGACGTAGAAGTGACCCTTGCTCCCGAAGGGCAGGGAGAAATCTATCGTTACCGTGTAGTTGTAAGGGAGCTTCAGGTAGTGGGGATATCCGTCTGGCTCCTGATAAGCCTTTAACACGGCTAAAGGTTCGTCTTTCTTCGTGCTGTCCGCGTTCTCCTCATTGTATCCGGAGAACACGAGCCAGCCGTTCGCCTCATCCACGGTCACCAAGGAGTTCCCCATGGTACCCGCATCGTATACCTCCGTCGTCAAATCGAACCGCTTCTGCGTTCCCTCCACGGAGGAGAAGTCTTCCGTCACTATCGTCACATCGGCGATCGCATGTGCCGTGGAGAGCCGGGTTTGGTTGCTGATGAGGGCGAGAGATGACATCAGGATTAGAGAGATCAGGAGGAGTGACCGGGCCTTCGACGGATCCCGCATTCTCAGATCGCCTTAGCGCTTCCGGAAAAGGGTTTAACCTTTATCCCACGCCCGTGTCCGAGAACCCGTGGATGCTACGTTTTTACGTGAGGTCAGGTAGATCACCTGATGCGGAGACCAGATCCCTCCTTGGACTACTTCTTCAGGCCCAAGGCCGTAGCCGTGATAGGAGCTTCATCAAAACCGGGCAAGATCGGCCACGAGTCGCTGAGGAGCCTACTGATGACGGGGTACTCTGGAAAGGTGTACCCAGTTAATCCCAAGGCGGAGACGATCCTCGGCCTGAGGGCGTATCCCTCCCTTCTGGACATCCCGGACGATGTGGATCTAGCTGTTATCACCCTGCCAGCCAAGGCGGTCGTCGATGCGATGAGGGATTGCGTCAAGAAGGGCGTCAAGGCCGTAGTCATAATATCGGGCGGCTTCGGTGAGGCCGGACCCGAGGGGAAGGCCATCGAGGAGGAGGTAGTGAGGATCGCGAGGCAGGGGGGAATCAGGATAGTGGGTCCCAACTGCATAGGCGTCTTCGATGGGTACAGCAGGGTGGACACCTCCTTCCAGCCCCACGAGAGGATGGGCAGGCCTGGTCCAGGGGCAGCGGCCTTCCTGAGTCAGAGCGGGACCTTCGGGGCTACCTTCTTGGACTGGGCCGCCGAGGATCATTTGGGGGTGAGCAAGATGGTGAGCCTTGGTAACAGGGCCGACGTTGACGAGGCCGATCTCATCTCGTACCTCGCCCGCGACGACGAGACGCGGGTGATAGGCGTCTATGTTGAGAGCTTCACCCGGGGAAGGGAGCTAATGGAATCGGTGAGGCATGCAGGTAAGCCTGTGGTCGTTTACAAGGCGAGCAGGACCGAGAAGGGTTCCCTAGCAGCTGTTTCCCACACGGGCAGGATGGTGGTCAGGCACGAGGTGGCCTCATCTGCCCTAAGGCAGGCCGGCGCGCTGCTGGTCGACTCCTTTGGCGAGCTTTACGCCGCGGTTAAGGCCCTAGCCAAGCAGCCTCCCTCGAGGGGCGGCGTCGTCATGGTGACCAACGGCGCGGGTCCCTGCGTCATGGCAGCTGACGAGCTCGCGATGAGAGGGGTTCCCCTGGTCCAGCTAAGTGAGAGGACGAAGGAGGAGCTCAGGAACGCGCTTCCTCCCTACGCTCTAGTCGGAGATTTCGTGATAGACCTCACCGGTAGCGCGAACACCTCCGATTACCTGAAAGCCCTCGAGGTGCTGGTTAGAGCGGAGGAGGTTGGCCTGCTAGGGGTTTTCGTCGTCTTCCAAGACTCCCCGTTGGAGGACGACTTCGCCGAGGTCCTGTCCAGGTTCGACAGGGGAGGCAAGCCCCTCTTGGTGTTCGCGGCCGGGGGCCGCTACACTAGGGTGAAGAGGTCGCTGCTCGAGAGGGCCGGCATACCCACCTACGACGACGTGAGGGAGTTTGCAGCGGCCTCGCTGGCGCTCTGGTGGTGGGGGAGGCATGGGAGACAGGGAGCCCCTAGCGTATAGGCTCGTGTACTCGACGCCCAAGGTCAAAGGATTCTACACCCCCTTGGTGGAGCTGGTGAGGGAGAGAGGGGCTGAGAGGGTCCTCGACATCGGGGCGGGATACGGGATAGCTGTCGAACTGATCTCCCCCCACGTGGGGGAGGCCTTCCTGCTGGAGATAGAGGAGGCCATGGCGGAGAAGGCCTGGAGGAGGCTAAGTTCCCCCAAGGTGCACGTGGTCGTCGGGGACGCTTCCAACCTCCCCTTCAGGGATTCGTACTTCGACC
>WAOH01000079.1 GCA_015521385.1 Thermoproteota archaeon | reverse complement strand
CGGTAGAAGGACAGGACGTTCAGGATCCTCTTGGTGATCTCCAGTTCCTCCTCTACTTCCATGTAGGGCTCCGTGGACGTGCCCAAGGCCACGAACCCCTTCTTCGCGCTCCTGAGCTGCCTGTCCAGCACCTCCGGCACGTTCACCTTCGCTGCCAGCTCGTGAGGCGGGCGCCCGTACGTGCCCCCTCTCGTGTAGCAGTAGATGCAAGAGAAGGAGCAGCCGGTGTAGGGATTGACCGAGTACTCGTCTAGGAACCACTTATCCCTCCTCTTATGCCTGTTGAGGACGCTCCTCACCCTCACGATCTTCACGGATCAGTCCTCCCTGAGCTCGAACGCCTTCTTGGGACACTGGTCGGCTGGCATGTCCGCTGGAACCACATGGCCGAAGCAGTCACCCTTGGTCTCATCTATGGGGCGATACCACTTGCAGTCCTTGCACGTGTACATGCGATCACCTCCCCACCTTCTTGAAGAATTCCTCATCCTCGAGGAGCACTCTCATGAGCTCGTCCATCATATCCAGCTTTATCAGCACGAGTCCAGCGTTGTCCTTTCTCCTCAGGACTAAAAGCTGATCACCCTCCTTTATCCCGAGGTCGCGCCTCAGGTCCGAGGGTATCGAGATCTGGCCCTTCGAGCTAACGGTGACGACCCCGTAGACGATCCTCTCCCCCTGCTTGCTGCACACACCTTCCGAGCTCATGGGCTACTACTTACTTTTCTTACATTTCTTACTTATTATCCTTATGGCTCACATGCGTGATCCGCCGGTGGGCTCAACTCCGGCGAACCTTTCGATCCACGGCCAACTGACTCCTTCGGTGAACTTCTCCCCTCCATTCCTGCTGCCCTGCTAGGGCATGACCTGAGAGATCTCTCGGCGAGCTAGGATCTGCCGGGCCCTACGACGCCTATGGATCTTTCATGTGACTCCTAGCAGCTAACAGCTAACTTTCGAAGAGTGGGACATCTAGGAACTTCCTGTACAGTTTCAGAATCTCCTCCTCGGCTTCGCCCTCATCGCCGTATATCAGGACCCCCTCGTCCACGATGGTCTTGGCCAAGACGGGATCCACCTCCAAGTTCAGCACCACGAGATCGACGGGGGCCCCAAGCAGATCCTCTAGCTCCACCTGGAGCCTCCCGATGTCCAGCATGCTCTTGGGTGCCTCCTCCAATTTGACGGCCAGGTCAACGTCATTACCGCAGCCATCCCTGGCCAGGGAGCCGAAGACGAACGCCAACCTTATCCCCAGCTCCGGAGCCCTCTTCCTCACCTTCTCCCTCACGTGATCCAGGCACGGATCGTCAGCTAGCTCACTCAGGTGCCTCATCAAATCCGGAATCCTCGCGGCGAGCTCCTCGAAGGCCCTCAACTCCATCTCCCTATCTATGTCGGCGTACATGTGAACCAGTATGTTCCTGAATCCGGCCACCCCCTCCAGGAATTCCTCCAGACCGGGTCGGTGACCTGGGACAACCACCTAGCCAAGTCCCTGTAAGTTTCCGGCTTCCTCCTCAACCTCTTGGAGGCGAGCACCGCGGCAAAGTCCAGGATAACCTGAGATACCAGCTGAGCGAGTCGCTCAACGGCGTAGACGTTACCCCTTCCCGACCGGTAATCACGTAGCGCATCAACGAACTCCCCATGGTAGCCCTCCAGTCTCTCGAGCAGTTTCCTGAGCTTCATCTCGTAATAGTACAGGCCAATCTAAAAAGGAATTTCAATATACATAGCGGAGCCCAGCATCGAGAGGAATCGCCGCCTTACTGCTACACGGTTGGTTCTCTTGGAGGATCCACCACCGACTGCCTCTTCCCAAGGAGGCGGCTTGAACAGTGCTAAACCCTGAACGAGTGTGAAACTACTGGGTTTAGTCTCAGAGAAACGGCTCAGGCGAGGAGGGAGCTGTCCAGTCCCTCCTCCACGGCGACCTCGTGGAGTCTTTCATCTCCCGTGAAGAACTTCTCAGAGCCGATGTACTTAGCTGAAGCTATCTGGAGAGCATCCGCCTCGTAGATGTGATGCCTCTCCACTAGGACCCAGGAATCCCTCAGAACCCTCAGCTTCAGGGGTACGATCGATGTGATCCCGAGCCTGACCATCCTCTTGGTCTCCCCAAGGAACCTCCTCCTAACTATGTCGTACTCCTCAATCCTACCTAACCTCCTAGCCCTATCGATAGCTCCCAAGAACTCTCCTATGTTCCACAGGCTGAACGTGATCCTTGTCTCACCGGAGTAGGCCCTCAGGTAGAGGTTCCTGATCGTCTCGCTGCCCGGCTCCAAGATGTACCTCTTAATTATGGCGCTGGTGTCGAGATAGGCTAGAGCCGCGCTCATCCCTCATCTCCCTTACCAGATCGCTCACAGTCCCTCCAGCCCTCACGGGCTCGAAATCGAGTTCTATAACTTCCTCGTCAATGAGCTCGCCTAGGGCATCAACTATCTCGCTATCAAGCTCCTCCCTTATCAGATCCTCCAAGTACCTCGAGATTTCCACGCTCCTGCTTCTGGCGCGCTCCTTCAGCCTCTCCCACAACTCCCCATCTATGTAGATGCTCGTCTTCACCCTCCTCGTCATCGCCCTCCACTTGCCGCTCCCAGCATCGGATATAAGTATTTAGGTGTATTAGGTAATATAGGTAGAGTAGGTAAGGTGAGTAAGGTAAAAACCAGAAGCACGGCGTTGCATCTTTAGAGAAAGAGATGCGGCTGTCAACCGTGACGACGCAATTACAATAGGAGATTCTCCTCCCACAGAGGGATCATGGAGTCACATCGAGAACGCTGTGCGAATTACTGGCCTCTGCGTGTTCCCAACGCCCCTTATCCCTCGAGGCAATTCTCCCAACCTGATTGCGGGAGCCATTTGGATCCTAGGTGACCATCAATGTTAAGGGCAGCCCGTTCCACCCAACACAGTTCACTCCCTAAAACCTGACCGACTCTAGGAAAGGACCTCCATCTTCCCCACCACGAGTGAAGTACTCGATCCCGAGGAGACCCTGTCAATGTCCATCCGGGGCCATTTCTGCCTGGAATGGCTCATGCTATGAGTCATAATCTATAC
>WAOH01000078.1 GCA_015521385.1 Thermoproteota archaeon | reverse complement strand
GTCTGGTGATGTAGAAGTTGTTAGATGCTATAGCCCTTGAACTCGAGAAGAGGGGGGTATATAACGCTAAGGAGAGGCTCGAGGGGGCAATAAAGAAGGTAATCGCCTCCTCGTTGCTACTCGGAGTGCTAGCCTACGTGACTGGCTACTACGTAGTGCTCGTCTTGATCCCGCTGTTCGCCATCATGCTCCTCTACGGTCTCTTCACCACCGGGAGAGACTACGGGCTCGTGAACAGGGAGACGGTCCTCTTCGCGCTGCACGGTTTCATACTGGCCAACGCCGGTTTCGATGTCACCGGCATATTCGATCAGTTCGCCCGAATGAGGGAGTACGAGGGTAGCTACGTCTTCAGGAAGATCATGGGCTACTTCTACTTCATGGGCATGGACCTCAGGGAGGCGATCAACCGAGTCCTTCAGGAGGAGAAGAGGCTCGGTGTGAGCTTCAAGAGCTTCCTGACGAGCATATACAATGGTATGACCACGGGGATCGACACCAAGGGCATTTTCAGCATGGTGATTCAGCAGGAGATAATAGACAGCGAGAGGAATATAGAGACCTTCGAGCAGTTCATAAACTCGTTCCTCAGCGGCCTCATGCCCTTCATCATAATGACCCCGCTTATGCTGGTTCTGCTGGGCGGGGTGGCCAACATGCCCTTCGTCGAGTACCTCTTCATCAATCTCGCCCTGGGACTGGGGGTCGGGCTGATCCTCCTGTTCTCGGAGAACAAGTTCCTGTACTACCCGGAGCAGATAATGTTCAACGGGAAACTGTTTCTCATCCAGCTGATCTTCGCTGCTCTGGTCTCCATAGCCGGTTACTTCGTCATCGGAACCTACTCCCTGTTCTTGGGGGTCCTGACCTTCTTCATCGTCGGATACTTGGCTACAAAGGAGTACATCGGTCTGAGAAAGGACACCTACACGTTCCTGCCGGTCTTCCTGGCCGACTTGGGTGGGAGGATAAGTATAGGGCAGACATTCACCGAGGCCGTGACCTCGATGCCCCTCGAGATCTACGGGAGGTTCTCCAAGGTCCTGAAATTCAGCCTCGGTAACCTAGTGAACGTGGGAGAGATTCCCGAGAAGAGGGACTTCGAGAGGATATACGTTTACAAGATATATAAGAAGCTGATAACGGATCTCCAGAAGGGGATATATGGCTACGAGGCGCTCCTCAACGTGAGGACGATCATAGCCCTTATGTCCACCGTTTACGAGAAGATCAGGGGAACCCTCTCCATGAACAGCTTCCTGATGGCAGTCAGCCTCTCCTTTAGCATGCTTTTCGTGGACCTCATGGCCTTCTTAGGTGAGAAGGTCTCCGAATCCATGGCCCAGGTCCAGCAAGCGGGGACCCAGGTGGCGACGGGAATGCAGGGCATGTTGATGCTGCTCTCGTTCCTCAAGGCGAAGACTTGGATCATAGATGTCTACTTCATATTCGCGGTGATGTTCATTTTCATCTTCGGGATATTCACCAGCAGCGTCTCCGACGGTACCCGGCATGGGAACATTCAGAGCATCGTCTACGCGGTGGTCTCGATGATAATGATAGTGGCGATACACTCGTTCGTCTCCCCGGCGCTCTTCTCGCTCTACCGCTGATATGGTACTGTGGGGGGGTGATCCGATGGAGACCCCGGAGAACGTGAGTTGGGTAGCAATAGTCCTCGCCACCGCAATAGTGGTGGGTCTCTTCATAGCGTACCAGACCACGATCTCCGCTAGGGAGTTGGAGGAGGATATTTACGTGAGGATATTGAGATCCGAGTACCTGCCGGAGTCACCCTTCCTGCTGGGGGGAGATGGTATCTACAGCGGCTCCTACCCGATCTCCTCAGGGAGCTACCTCGATGGCCCAACAGGTGGGTACGCCATAGATCTCAGGATCGGGAACCTCGGAAGCGCCCCAATCGTGGAGATCAGGTTCAAGACGATAGGTTTCGGACGGGGGGATGTGTATCTCATCACGGGAGAGAACGTGACGAGCGGCTATCATCTGGATGATCCTCTCAACCCGAAGGAGAGTCTGGAGCTGTCCATCTTCGTCCCATCGGACTACGTCCCCAGCGGGAAGATCTTGGTGGTTGAGGGCACGCTTGAGAGCGGAAAAGTCGTCTCCAAGAGCGTTGAGGTCCCCTGATATCACGGGAGGACCAGTTCCTCCCCATCCACCCTGAGCTTCGGCCTCCTGTCTCCCTCGGTGATCAGTAGGTAACTGCCCGGCCTGAACCTGATGGGCTCCCCGACCAACTCTCCCCCGCTGGGTAGCAAGAGGAGGTAGATCGAGAGGTCGCCCTTGTAGAGCACCCTCCCCCTGACATTGAGACCCATCTCTTGGACCTCTTCCTCAATGCTGCCGATCTCTAGGTAAGAGGGCAGGGCCCCGTCGCCGCAGGGTAACCTGATGATCCTCCCACCCAGCTCCAAGTCGCACCTGCCGTGCACCACGAGGAGGGGATCCGATCTGGGTATGGGCGCCCCCGCCAATTTGATGGGAATGCTCCGCCCGCAGACGCTTATCCCGACCTCCGGGAGAAGGGTCGGGAGGGAGGAGACCACCGCTATGGAGGCGCAGGTGAAGGAGCACCCCAGTGTCAGCACCTCGATCCGGTAACCCGAGGAGGTCAGGACGCACCTGGGGTGTGGTTTAAAGGAGAGATGAGCTTTCAAACGGATGATGTGAGCTTTCTCCTCACCCAAGATATCCACCTTGGCTCCTTCCTCTCGACCAGCCTCTCCGATATGGATCTGGCGAGGATGCTCCTCCTCACCTCCTTGAGGAACTGGAGGAAGCTCTCCTCCACGTTGGTCCCCTTGAGTGCGGATATAGGGACCACATTGGACCTTATGCCAAGGAGGGAGGCTATAGTCTCGGCGCTCTTCGCCTGTGGGAGGTCCTGCTTGTTCGCGAATATTATGAGCGGCACTGGACCGGCAGCATCCCTCGCCTCCCTGTACTGGCTGAGCGCGTAGACCATCTGCACGGGGCGGGCGCTGTCGATCACGAGGATTACCCCATCCTTCCCTTTGGCCAGCACCTTCCTCACCGGGGCGAAGGAGACCTGTCCGGGCGTCCCAGTTATCGTCACTTTCCATATCTCGTTGGACGGGTCCACCAAGTCTATCTGGTTCTTCCGGTATATGCGGTTCTCGGTCGCGTCCCACAGCACTATGCCGTAGTCGAAGCCCACGGTGGTGGAGAAGGTGCCCTTGGAGTAGTCCATCTTGACGGCCCAGGGATCGAGCCTATGAATCAAGGTGGACTTGCCAGCTTGGTGCGGGCCCATCACCACCAGCTTCATCTTTCTCATCGGGCATTCCTCCCTTGAGAACACTCAGGGCCCTCTCTATGCCCTCCTCTACCTCCTTCTGCAGCTTCTCCCTATCCTCACCCCGATAGCCGGGATCCATCAGGAGAGCCAGTTTCCTCTCCAGGGAGTTCAGGTACTGCTCGCTTATCCCCGCCCTCTGGAACACTGGCTTCATGTCCTCGTAGGTGTCTTTCAGGAACTCGAACTTCATTCTGAGCTTCCTGAGCTCGGAGCTTGGAGCCCTGGGGAGTATCTTCCCGTCGGAAATTGTGATGAGCCCCTCTTCCTCCAGGTTTGATATGAACCACTCCCTCCACATCTCCGGTATGAAGGAGAGTTCCTCTATCTCGAGGTAGCCCTTCTCCTCCAGCTGCTCCCTCACATACTCCCTCCATCTCGGGTAGAGGGAGAGCAACTCCTCCATCAGACCCGGCAAGGAGTAGGCCGTGCTCGGAAGGCCGCGTGAGAGCCTAAAAGCCCTCAGGGTCTCGATGAGGCTCTTGAGGAAGTCGGGTTCTGTTCTGTAGGACAGCTTCTCCGGCTGGAACTTGATCTCGTCGGTGAAGTGATCCAGCTCGCTGCTGAGCTCCTTCAGCGCGCTGACCGTGTCTCCGAGCCTGGAAACCTCGTACCTGAGGCTGGCTATCTCCTCAGGCATGGAGATGATGCATGGAAGCCTCGGGGAGCTCAACCCGATCATGGATATCGTCTCCGTCAGATGGGGCATCTTCTGACTGATCTTGTCCAGGACCTCCCTCTTTATAGCTTCCAGCTCGGACCTCAGGTTCAGCAGCCTGATAGAGGTGGAGAGGAGTATTTCGGAGTCGTCCGATACCCTCCTTATCATTTTAAGGAGGTTGGTCACACCGTAGGTCTCCTTCCCGAAGTTGGAGGAGAGCCAGTTCAGGATCTGGTCCTTGAGGGACGACACCTCTGAGAGGAGGAGAAATGTGCATCCTCTCAGCTCCAGCTCCCTCCTGTTATCCTCCATCTTGGCAAGGGCCTCTAATATCTCGTTGAGCAGGTCGTCGGTTATCAGTACCGCCTCCTCGCCCCTCCTAACCTGCCCCTGCTTGGCTCCGTCCACGGCCCTCTCCAGCTCGGGCTTTATCTTGTTCCATATCCTCTTGGCTATCTCAAGGTCTTGGAGGGTCTTTATCCTCTCTATCTCCGCCTTGAGCCCCTCGTCGCTGATCCCCAGGGACTCGAGGGTCTTGAGGAGCACGCCCCTAACCGCGTCGAGGAGGCGGGCCTCCGTCTCTACGAGCTCCTCCTCCGTGGATATGAGTATCTCCTTCAGTTTCTTCGCCTTGGACTTCTTCCTGAGGAAGCTCCTCATGTAGGACTTGTCGACGGAGAGGTTGGCGAGGGACGTGAGGACGAAGTTGCGGACTATGCTCACCTTGTGGGAGATCTCCTTGGAGACGTCGGCCATCCCTCCGAGACTGGAGACCTCCTTGAGCGCATCCTCTAGGGACTGGCACCTGCTGAGGACCCTCACCACCACATCTAAGATACCATCTTTCCTCAACAGGTTGACGAACCTGTTTATCCTCTCGGGAGGAAGGCCGGAATTCCTCAGGTGATCGAGTATCTCCTCCAAGGTCTTCGGTTCCATTCAATATCAGGGAGTCGGGGCCTACCCAAAATATAAATGCATCCTAGTGTCCCTTACGCATGATGCTGGAAAGATACTTGGGGGAAGACGAAGCGAAAGGGTTGGAAATGAAGCTACTCGTTCTGTCACTATATGAGGACGTTTATTACATGGTGAACGACCTCAGGAGAGCCGATGGCCTCCTCAAAGCCTCGAGCGCCCTGCTCAGGAGGAGCTTCGACAGGGAGCTCAACGAACTGGAGAGGGAGGTGTCACTCCTAATAAACGGGATGAGCAAGGCCCTCGGCGGCCCCACCGATGAACCTCCCAAGAGGGAGGAGTTGAGGAGGCTCAGGGACGATATCAGGAGGATGAGGAACAGGATAGGTGATCTGCTCACCGAGATAGAGAGGGAGATAGAATTGGCCACATCCGTGTTGGGCGAGGTGCTCAGGAGGATGCCCGATGCGGGGGCTGAAATAAGGTTTCTGGCTGCCAGAGTGAACGAGGCGCCGGCCAAGCTCAGCTACATGCCGAGCAACTACCTAGAGATGCTGGTGGACCTGATGAGAGACCTCCTTCCCCCCTACGAGGGGAACGTGGAGCCCATAGCTGACAAGCTGGACGAGATAGGTGAGGTGCTGAGGGAGGTGTATAGCGACTTGGAGGAGAAGGAGATCGCTGGCAAGGTCAAGGACCTCATGGAGATCCTCGGATACCTCCGCTTCTTGGTGGGAAAGTACAGGCAGTTGACTCCTGGCGTGGCTAGGTACTTGGACGAGCTGAAGAGCAGTTCGGTCATCTTCCCGCGCGGTGGTGAGTGATGCCGGAGCTGACCAGGGAATTCAGGACCATCCTAGAGAAGTTCACCGATGACGCGGGGGAGGGACTACTCTTCATAGGGCTTTTCACCCCCGACGGGATTTCCCTCTACGATTCCCTCTCCGAGGAGATGGTCAAGGACTTCTTCCTCGCCTCAAGCGCAGCCATAGTGGAGATATCCAAGTCCCTCTCGGAGCACGCCGGTCTCGGAGGCTTCGAGACCTGCCTCTTGAGGGCGAAGAACGGGTACATGGTCCTAGCCT
>WAOH01000077.1 GCA_015521385.1 Thermoproteota archaeon | reverse complement strand
GGGGACAGTGGTGCCTGACCAAGATGGTCAGGGGTCTCTCGTCCTCCACAATCACTTCCTCCACGGCCTCGTGGGATCTGATGAGCTCCAGCACATCGGATCTGGACGGAAGCAGGATGACCCTTGACGTGCTGCAGCCCCCGTTCTCGTCTAGGTGGAAGAAGATGGACACTACCCTAGCCCTTATCGACCTGGCCCGTGTCAGGTCCCCGAGCCAGCACCCCCTAGGGAGCTCGGAGGAGCAGACCATCATGGATGACACATGTCATAAAGGGAACCGGTTAGATATAACTCCTGCGTTCCTCAATCTTATTTACCGAACATGTTCGCACCAGCTTAATCTGACACCTGACGATTTCTAGGCTTAGGGATGCCGCTATGATCCAGCTGAGCTTGGTCGATGTCATCGATCTGTTCTACATCGTATATGCCGTCGGCGTCTTTGTCTTCATGTTCTGGTACGCCAGCAGGCTAACCAAGCCGAGGAGGTGACCTGCTTGGTCAAGATGGAGAGGGAGGAGAAGATCTGGCTGGGGATAATAGCCCTCTTCGCCATAGTGTTCAACGCGGTGACCCTCTCGCCGCTGGTCCCCTGGGTACACTGGGACATCTTCAGCCCTCCGCAGCCGGCGAAGGTCATAAGGATAGAGATGAAGGACCACAAGTTCTTCCTAGTTGATGGAGGAGAATTGAAACCATTGAAAGCAGGAACGATCTCCGTGGAGGCGAACGTCCCGATCAAGTTCGTCGTGACGAGCGAGGACCTCACCTACGGGTTCGGCGTATTCGATCCCGAGGGCAGGATGGTCTTCCAGATGCAGGTCCTTCCGAACTACGAGAACAGCATCGTTTGGATCTTCGACAAGCCCGGATACTACACAGTCCGCTCCACCGAGTACTCCGGGCCCGAGCACCCTTACATGTACGTTGAGGGGGCCATTCAGGTTAAGGGAGGGAGTTGAATGGGTCAGATATCGTTGGAGAAGCTCACTCTGAGGTATGTCGTGGTGGCCAGCCTCTTCCTCGCTCTGGCGGGGATAGAGGGCATGATGATGAGGACCAGACTGGTGAACATACCCTTCATTGACGCAGAGCACTACTACGCGGTGCTGACCGTTCATCCCTTGGTGGGGACCTACGGGTGGGCCTACCTGACCGTGATGGGGGCCTTCATCTTCCTAGTCCCCACGCTGCTCAAGAGAGAGCTCTTCAGCATAAGGCTGGCCTCTTGGAACCTCTGGCTCCAGACGGCCGGGGTCCTCCTGATGTGGCTCTCTGGGTTCCTCTTCTACTTCGGCTCGCTTTACACCCTCTACTGGCCTCTTCCGGCGTACTTCTCACCCCCAGGAGCCGTGACATTCTCGATAGGCCTGATCCTCACCGAGGTGTCGGTGCTCCTCTTCCTGTTCAACATATTCGCCACAATCCTGAGGGTCTCGAGGCCGGGCCTGGGAACCAAGTCGGCCGTCGTGGCGATGCTCATGGCCTCCTTCGGGCTCGAGACCCTGTTCAAGGTGCTGTCCGGTCTAGTCAACAGAGTCAAGCTTGGCCTGGGCATCGGCAAGCCCCTCCTCACCGACGGCAAGGGAGAGCCTGAGAAGCTGCCTGTCTTCGTGGTGGCGGTGTTCAGGGGCTCCATCGACGCGGTGATAAACGCGGTGGTGCTAGCCGGTGCTGGCGCACTAATAGCAGGCTACATGCTCCTCAGGACCTTCGCTGGTCCCATCAATCCCCTGTCCATCATGGATCCGCTGATCTACAAGAACATCTACTGGTGGGGCCTCGACATGATAGCCGACGGGGACGTGCTGATATGGACCGCCGGGACCCTCTACCTGCTCGCTCCGCTGCTGGCCAACAGGAAGCTCTACGCAGAGGAGGTCGTCAGGTACATAATTCTGGCCGACCTGCTGGTGTCCATGGGTGTGTGGAGTCACCACCTCCTCAGTGACAGGCCCCAGCCCTGGTTCCTGAGGCTGTTCAGCGGTCAGTTCATCACGTGGGGCGAGGGCTTCACCATGGGCCTGACGTTCTTCACCGCCCTCATGACCCTCTGGCTGGCCAGGCCGCTCAAGCTCACCCTCCCGATAAAGTTCATGCTTGGAGGAATAGTGGGCTTCCTCCTCGGCGGCATGGCCGGGCTGATACAGGCCAACTACGGTCTGAACGTCATCATACACAACACCCAGTGGGTGCCCGGCTTCCACTTCCACGAGATGCTCCTGACCGGGCTCGGCAGCATACTGTTCGCCGCGATATACGCGCTCACACCGATGCTCGCTAATGTGCAGCTGGACGAGAAGCTGGGCAACATCCACTTCTGGCTGTGGATGATAGGCGGTATAGGGATGTCCTTCTCCATGGGGCTGGCGTGGCGCGAGGGCATGCTGAGGAGGACCCTCTACTTTACCGACAAGTTCCTGCCCTACATGATCCCGGCTTGGATCTTCGGAGCCATACTGGGACTCGGCTTCCTCGCCTTCCTGCTGAATGTGATAAAGACCTTCGGGTTGAAGAACGTGATAGGGCTCTTCCTGCCTGAGAAGGAGTGATCTACCTCCGTTCCCTCCTTTTTTATCGCCTGTCCGATCAGCTCAAGATTAAAAAAGGGATGAGGGGTTCACTTTAGGAACTTGGAGACGTACGGGCTCTCGCCCGGGGCTTTTCTCCTGAAGTGGCCGCTGGGCTTCCCGGTGAGGAGCTCCTCGAACCAGGCCTCGTGCTCGATCTCCTCGTGCAGGATCGCCAGGGCTAGATCGTAGGTCCTGGGATCCTTACCGTGGGTGTACTTGCATATCTCCGTGTAGACCGCCACGGCGCACCTCTCCGCCTCTAAAAGCACCTTCAGGATGTTCTCAAGGGTCGGCTCGTCAGGCAGGTAGGCGTCCATGCATGCGGCCTTCCCGGCCAGATCCCTAATGTCCTTGGGCAGGTCGCCGCCCAGCTCGTATATCCTAGGGACGAGGGCCTCGAAGTGATTCCTGTCCTCTATCCTGGCGTCCTCCACTATCTCCTTTATCCCCTCTCCCTCCGGTCCTGTGACGTGGCTCCTCAGGATCGTGTAGTAATAGTAGGTGGTGAACTCGGCCGCCGCTGCCCTGACGAGCAGGTCCAGCAGCTTCTCCACATCCACCCCTTCCCTCTCTATCAGCTGCCTGTTCCTCTCGGGCATGATATCACTATGCCTGCAGACGTTCCTAATTAATAAATATTTCTAATTAGAAATTATTACTAATTACTCACAGGTTTATAAGAGCTGACCGGCCGATTCCCCGTATGTGGAGGAAGGTGGCGCTGGAGAGACTCAGGAAGGCAGGTTACAAGATCACGCCGCAGAGGCTCAAGCTCTTGGATGTGCTGGAGAGGATTGGGAGCTCGCACCCGTCCCTCAGGGAGGTGCACGAGGCCGTGAGGGAGGAGTTCCCCACCATAAGCTTCTCCACCCTCTACTCTAACGTGATGGTGCTCAGGGATCTCGGCCTAGTGGAGCTCCTCCACTTGGGAAGTGAGACCAGGGTGGAGGTCAACGTCTCACCCCACGTAAACGTGATTTCGGGTCGGAGGGTAAGGGATCTGGATGATCCTGGGCTGGTGAGGGAGATAGAGAGGAAGGTGGGAGGGAGGGTCAGGTTCGTTAACGTCGTGCTGGAGGACGAGGTGTGATGGCTAGGTGCCTCACATCGGTAGCCGGGGGTGCACTGATCGGATGGTCGACAACCTTCTAACTGTAACACATC
>WAOH01000076.1 GCA_015521385.1 Thermoproteota archaeon | reverse complement strand
GATCCCCATAGCCGACTTCCCCGAGGCCCACATATCCTTCCCTAACAAGATTCAGCAGTATATGTACTTCTCCAAGCCCCTTATCGTCGCTGAAGTGAGATCCCTTGGTAGGATAGTCAGGGAGTGCGGTTGTGGATTCACCTATCGACCGGGGGATCCCCCCTCCTTTGAGAGAGCCGTAATGGAGCACCTGAGTGGTCTGGAGGAGCTGGGCGCGAATGGAAGGAGGTACTTGGAGGGGTTTAACTGGGCCCACTCCTCCAGGAACCTTCTGAATCTCTATCGGAAAGTATCGAACGGAGATTCCTGAGGTAGGTCTCGGCGCACCTCTCCCAGCTGAACCTTTCTTCGAAGAGCTTCCTAGCCCTTTCCCCCATATTTTTGAGATCGTCCTCGCTTACGCTCCTCAGAATCCGGATGACCTCTTCCGGTCTGTTCAGATCCACCGATATGCCCACTCCCTCCCTGTCAGCTATCTCAGCCATGTAGGTACCTCTGGCCACAATAACCGGCCTTCCCATCATAAGTGCATCCATGAACTTGTTGGGAAGGTTGATCACGTGGTTGTAGGTGTCCCTCGGATCGTAGTAGGCAATCACCATGCTCGCACTTGATGTGAGTTCCAACGCTTCCTCTCGACCTATTCTTCCCAGGAATCTGAACCCTTCTACCCTCTTCCCCAGTTCACGCAGGTAGCTCTCGCAGTCACCGAACCCCGCCACCACCATGCCGTAACCAGCGGCCCTCGCGATGCGTGCCATCTGCAGTATGGATCTGCAGCGGTCCATTCCTAGGGTTCCCACGTATACCAGCGTTCTTCCCTGGCGAGCCTTCCGGGGGAGTCTCGTGGGATAGGAGTTGTAGAGAACGATCACCCTCCTCGGAAGATACCTCTTCAACTGCTCGACCTGTCTGGGGCTGACGAGGATGAGGAGATCCGTTCTAGTGGTCAATGCTCTCTCCACATACGAGACGACCCACCTTATCAGGGGGGCCCTGACGTGAGAGTCCGCGTAGAAGTCAGAGAGGTCGTAGATGAGGACGAACCTCCTGATCACTCTCGCGAGCATGGAGGGGATCAGGGTGTCTAGGTTCCTCGCCTGGACCGCATCGAACCTCCCTCCCACCAAGATGGCGAATACCCAGCCCATCCACATCAACATCTTAAATGTCGCAAGAGGTCCATACGGAGAGGCCCGTCTGAACCTCAGGATTTTCAATCCGTCTCTCATCTCCTTTTCCGGAAGGGAGCCACTCCTATCCCACTCAGCTATCCAAACGTCGTAACCTTCCTTGGACAGGGTCTTGGCCATCTTCCATGTCCTCGGATTGCCGGAATAGGAGGAGAGAAGTAGTACCCTCATGTTCTCCCCATCCAGCCCTCGACTGTACAAGCGTCCTCCATCACGCCAGCGCAAGTCAACGCCCCGTGTCTCCACACGGTTGCACCGTGCCAGTCGAGCGATCCAGAGCGCATAGCTAAACGCCCCTCCCCACCAGCGTGGAGAACAGTGGAGAGCGATTCAACGGGTGGTGTTTATAAGTTGCTCCTCTGGTATAAATCTTTGCTTCATAAGGAGGCGGGGGAGGAGCTCATGGGACGAACAATAGAACTTCCCGATGATCTGTACGAGAGGGCGAGAGCTTGGATCGAAAGGAACGGTGGTTTCTCATCGGTGGAGGAACTTGTTTCTTTTCTCATAGAGGAGTTCATATCTGAGGATGAGGATGTGGACTATTCCGAAGAGGAGGAAGAGGAGATAAAGGAAAGGTTGAGGAAGCTGGGGTACCTCTGACAGCACATACCTACCTTTTTGAGGGAATCGCTCATCATCTGCTCTCTAGGAGCCCCTTCTCAATTAGGTAGCCGATGATCTGATCAACTTCTTCCCGCAGAGACATTTTACTGGTATCCACGATTATCTCTGGATCCTCAGGTTCCTCGTATGGATCATCCACGCCAGTGAAGTTCCTTATCTCACCAGCAAGAGCTTTCTTGTACAGGCCCTTGGGGTCCCTCCTCATAGCCACCTCTAGAGGACATTTGACGTAGACCTCGATGAACCTGGCGTCCGACTCAACGATCTCCCTTATCCTCCTCCTGACCTCCCTGTAGGGCGAGACGAAGGATGCGATCACCGCTACCCCGTTCCTGGCAAGCAGCCGGGAGACGTAGGCCACCCTCATGAGGTGTCTCTCCCTGTCTTCCTTGGTGAATCCCTCGTTGGGACTGAGCCACTTCCTGACCTCGTCCCCGTCGAGGAGTTCCACCCTCTTCCCGGCCTTTCGAAGCTCATCCCTCAGGGCATTAGCCAGGGTGGTCTTGCCGGCGGCAGGCAGACCGGTGAGCCAGATCACGAAGCCCTCCCCGCAGCTCATGCCATCACCCCTTCAGTAGGCTGGTACCCCTCAGCTCGTGAGGGATGTCGAATATGTTCAAGATCGTCGGGGCCACATCGTATATCTCCCTAGCCT
>WAOH01000075.1 GCA_015521385.1 Thermoproteota archaeon | reverse complement strand
CTCATACTTGGCGGAGGACGATGATACCAAGGTCATCGCTGCCTACATAGAGGGGGTGGCTGACGGCAGGAAGTTCATGGAGGCGATAAGGGAGGCATCTAGGAGGAAGCCTGTGGTTGTCCTGAAGGGCGGCAGGACGTCCTCCGGTGATAGGGCGGTGAGGAGCCACACTGGTTCTCTAGCCGGAAGGAGCGACATATTCCAAGCAGCGGTCCTCCAGAGCGGCGGGATCTTGGTCAACACCCTGAACGAGTTCGTTGATGTCCCGGTGGCCTTGGCGACCCAGCCACCCATGTTCGGGGACAGGGTGGCTGTCCTGACGAACGGAGGGGGATTCGGGATACTGGCCGTGGACGCCTTGGAGATGAGGGGTTTCAGGGTTACCCCTCCGTCCGAAGGTCTGCTGAAGGAGTTGAGGGAAATGCTTCCCCCCTATTACCCCGTGGGCAATCCGACGGACCTCACCGGTGACTCCACACCCGAGCAGTTCTTGGAAGCAGGACTTGCCTTCGTTGAGAGCGGTGAATACGATGCCCTGTTCCTCATACCCCTGTTTGGGGTCCCCGGAATGGTTCCTGATAAGACGGAGAGGCTGCTGCTGGAGCTGGTCGAGAGGTCCGACATACCGGTGGTGGCCACGGCAGTCCCCACCACCCCCGATGTCGAGGAGGTACTCCACAGGATGGAGAGGAAGGGACTACCTATTTACCCGACTCCAGAGAGGGCCGCTGCGGCCCTGTACGGGCTGAGGCAGTACGGTCGCTCAGTGGCCCAATCCCGATGAACAAATTTTTTATCGCAGCGCTCGAGGATTCACGGTGATGCATGTTGCCCGGTTTTTGGGAGAGACTCAAGACGAGCATCGAGGCCAAGTTGAATAAGCTGTTGGACAACTTCGAGGACCCCCGAGAGCAGCTGGACTACGCATACGACAAGCTCGTTCAGCAGCTCCACGACGTGGAGATGGCCCTGTCCAGAGCGATCACCGCTAGGAAGAAGCTGGAGTTCGAGCTGGAGAGGATAGATGAGAAGATCGAGGACCTCGATGATAAGGCAAAGAGGGCCCTCAAGGCCGGTAGGGAGGATCTGGCCAGGAAGGCCCTGGAGAGGAAGCTCGTGCTGGTCAGGCAGAAGAAGATCCTGGAGGAGAGAATCGCAGACATGAAGGAAGACGAGGAGAAGCTCTTGGAGGTGAGGGACAAACTCAAGACCAAGATAGACCTGTTCAAGGCGAAGAAGGAGCAGCTAAAGGCAGAATACGAGGCCTCTAAGGCCCAGGTGGAGGTTCAGGAGATGGTCACCGGACTCTCCGAGGACTTCACGTCAGCGGCCGAGATAATAGAGAGGGCTGAGGACAAGGTCAACGAGATGAAGGCCAGGGCCGCGGCTTTGGATGAGCTGGTCGCCACCGGAGGGGCCCTCGATGTCCTGGAGCCGGAGGAGAAGGACGAGATCGAGAGGGAACTGGGTAAGATCGAGCTCCAGAGCGAGCTCGAGGAGGAACTAAGGAAACTGAAGGAGGAAGTTGGGAGCTGATCCCGGTTGCCCTCCCTCAGGGATTTTTTGGCCTACGGAGCCGGAGCCATTCTGATCTTCTTTGGACTGATCTTCCTGATAGCGAGTTCCTACAACCCCTCCAGGGTCGTCCCCGGATTCGCCATGCTGCTCTTGGGAGGAGCTGCCATCTACGCTAACATGGTGGCTAAGAGAGCTCAGGTCTCAGAGGAGCTCCTCGAAGCTAGGGTGATAAGGCTAGCTAGGAGGAAGGGAGGGTACGTGACCGTCGCAGACGTGGCGGCCGACCTGAACCTGCCCGTCGACACGGCCAAGCAGGTCTTGGAGAGACTGGAGAGGAAGGGTCTAGCCTTCTTGGACTTCAAAAGGATAGGGGATGAGGGGGTAGAGGTATACAGGATACTGGGCACGGGATCCGATTCCGACGACGGATCATGAGACCGGGGTGCCCGGTGGGACCTTCTCCTCCGGAGTCAGCAGGACGGGCCTGCCCTCTCCCACCACCGCGGCTAGGAGCATCCCCTGAGATTCCACGCCCATGAACTTCCTGGGTTGCAGATTCGTCACGACGACTATCTGCTTACCCACTAGGCTCTCTGGCTCGTAGTACTCGGCTATTCCCGCGACCAACTGCCTTCGTTCATTGCCTAAATCCACGATCAGTTTCACGAGCTTCCTGCTGCCTTCGACCCTCTCGGCCTCTACTATCTCTCCTACCCTCAAATCCAGCTTTTTAAAGTCCGAGAACGAGACGTAACCCATGGAACCCACCCACACTACGTGAAAGGTACTATTTTTAAATCAGTAAGAGGGACGTTACTCCTGTAAAGGACCGCTAGAGACGGTCCGAGATAAGAGGTGAGAAAGAGAATGGGAAAGATATCCGTAACTGCGCTGGGTGGAACCCGTGAAGTAGGCAAGAGCGCACTCTTGCTTGAGGCTGGAGGTACGAGGGTGTTGCTGGATTACGGCATGAAGCTAATACCCAAGGAGCACCCGGAGTTCCCTCCCATACCCGAGAAAGTAGATGCCGTCCTGCTGACCCATGCGCACTTGGATCACTCGGGATCGCTGCCCAGACTGGTCAGTCATGGGCACGACGTACCCATCTACGGGATAGACATCACTAGGGAGTACTCAGAGCTTCTGCTTTACGATGCCATAAAGGTAGCGAAGCTGAAGGGCCATCACATAGGCTACGGACCGAAAGAGGTGAGGAGGACCCTGAACAACTTCAGGCCGGTGGAGTTCAACGTCCCCTTCAGGGTGGGGGATCTGGAGGTCACCGCCATAAACGCAGGCCATATACCCGGGAGCGCCATGTTCCACATAAAGTACGACGGGACGAGCGTCCTCTACACCGGAGACTTCAACACAGTGCCTTCCAGGTTGATGCCGCCGGCCAGCATAGATGATATACCGCCAGTGGACATCCTCATAACGGAATCCACCTATGCTAGGAAGGAGCACCCGCCGAGAGCGAAGCAGGAACTCCTGCTCAAGGAGATAGTGATAGAGACCCTGAAGTCCGGCGGGACGGCCATAGTCGCCGGATTCGCGATAGGCAGGCTCTTGGAGGTCGCCATGGCCCTGAGGGCTAGGGGCTTCAAGGGCAAGCTCTTCTTGGACGGAATGGCCCGCAAGAGCACGGAAATAACAGAGTACTTCTCGAACAGGGTGAGGGACGCCGACGACCTGAAGCTGGCGGTCAGGACCATAACCTCGGTGAGGAACTGGCACATGAGGAAGAAGATAACCAAGAGGCCCAATGTGGTGCTGACCACATCGGGTATGCTCGAGGGCGGTCCGGTGCACTACTACATGAAGGAGAGGAAGGAGGACGAGAACAGCACCATAACCCTGACTGGCTACCAAGTGGACGGAACCGAGGGAAGGAGGCTCATAGAGGAGGGCAAGATGGAGATAGAGGGTGAGGAGACTTGGATAATGATGAAGGTGAACCAGCTCAACTTCTCAGCCCACGCCAGCAGGTCCGGCATACTGAAACTCATCAGGGAACTTAAGCCGGAGAGCATAATGGTGGTGCACGGGGAGGATTCAGAGGAGTTCGCCAACGAGCTGGAGGACAAGATGGGCATGGCGGCCTTCTCCCCAGAACTGGGCGAGGAAGTCATCTTCTGAGCCTCACATCTTTATCCCCACTATCCTCACCTTGGCCTCCCTCACCCCCTCGACGCTCTCGGCCGCCTTCTTTATCGCCAACGCGAGTAGATCGGCATAGGGACAGAAGGGAGTCGTGAGAGTGAATTCCACCGTCACCACACCGTCCCTCTCCTCGACCTTCTTTATCAGACCGGCATCTACCATGCTCACCTTGAGTTCGGGGTCCTTGACCTTCCTGAGGGCCTCCCACACCTTCCTCTCAATCTCCTTCATCTCTCCCCGTCTCCCTCAGGATGAAATCGAGGGGGAATACCTGCAGCACCTTCCTGTCGTCCGTGGGCATTACCTCCACGAGTCTGCCATCCAAACCAAGCTTTTTAACCTCCTCGGCTATCTCTTGGAAGGTGTAGGGATCTATGAGTAGCTTGCCCTCGGAGATCTCACCCCCGTACTTGGTCGAGAGGTACAGGAGAGCCTCCTCCGGACCCTCGATCTCCCCGTAGATTAGGGTCCCCTCGTCAGTCGGCTCCTCATAATCCCTCGCCACGTTCCTGGCCCTCCTGGCCCACCTCATCCTCACCTGATACTCCTTCTGGAGGGCCGGGCAGTAGTAACCCATGATCCCCGTCTCCCTCTCGACGTACTCCAGCACCTCCCTCGCAGCTTCCGCGCTTCCCTGAACGGCCACTTCGCTATCCATCCTCGGCCTGAAACCCATCTTGAGCAACCTATCCCTGTTAGATGGCGTGAATTCCAGCTCGTTGAGGTTGATGAAGCTGGCGCCTATCCTGTCCAGGTAGGAGGCGAGTTCTTTGAGCTTCGATATCCAGGGCTCGCCGGGTATGGAGGGCATCTCCGCACCTACTATGAATCCCTCGTCTAGAGCAAGCACCATCTTCTCCCAAATCCTCTTATCCCAGCTGTGGAATCTTATCTCGTCCAATCCCAACTCTCTCAGGACGGACAAGCTCCTTTCGTTTACTCCCACGGCGTTCGTGTACATGTGCACGTGGAAGGACTCACCGAACCTGTCCTTCAGGAGCCTGACGTAGTGGGCCACCCTGTCCACGACCAGTGAAGGCTCCCCGCCGGTGATCCCCGCACCCAAGGCAGAAACGAGCTCAGCTTCCCTGATCACGTCCTCGTCGCTGGACACCGGGTTCTCGTCCACCAGCACCATGTCCCTGTCCCGGCGCCACTCGGAGATCGTGCAGTAGGGGCACGAGCTGTAGAGAGGGCACCTTCCCGTCACGAAGAGGACTATCTTGGCGCCCTCCCAGCAGAGCCCGCATCCCCTGCTCCAGCCCCTGACCCTGAGGGCCCCTAGAGGTAGCTCCTCCATGGTCACCCACGCCAGCTCTTGAGGTACCTCTCCTGCTCCTCCGTCAGCGTGTCTATCTCTATCCCCATGGAGGCCAGCTTGAGCCTAGCTACCTCCTCATCTATGCTCCTCGGCACTGGATGCACCTCGGGCTTGAGATCCCTCCCCTCCCTGACTAGGTACTCGACCGCGAGTGCTTGGTTGGAGAAGCTCATGTCCATTACCTCGCTGGGATGTCCCTCAGCAGCCACCAGGTTTACGAGCCTCCCCTCGGCTAGGAGGTAGATCTTCCTCCCGTTGGGAAGCAAATACTCCACCACATTCTCCCTTATCTCCCTCTTGGAGAGGGCCATGAGCTCCAAGTCCTTAACGGAAACCTCCACATCGAAGTGACCAGCGTTGGCTAGGATGGCACCGTCCTTCATCAGGCTCATGTGCTCCGCCTTGATCACGTCCTTGTTCCCCGTGGCGGTCACGAATATGTCCCCTATCTTGGCTGCCTCCCTCATCGGCATGACCAAGTACCCATCCATGGCCGCCATCAAGGCCTTGATGGGATCGACCTCGGTCACCACGACTTTGGCACCCATTCCACGGGCCCTCATGGCTATTCCCCTGCCGACGTGACCGTATCCAGCTACTACGAAGTACTTCCCAGCTATCATCACGTTCGTGGCCCTCAGGATGCCGTCGATCGTACTCTGACCTGTTCCGTAGACGTTATCGAAGTTCCACTTGGTCTCCGCATTGTTGACTGCTATGACCGGGTACTTGAGCACCCCATCCCTAGCAAGGGACTCTATCCTGAGTACGCCCGTGGTCGTCTCCTCCGTTCCACCGATCACGCCGTCCGCGAATCCCCTCTCGTGAGCCATCACCGTGATATCCCCGCCGTCATCCATAGTGATGTGTGGCTTGCAGCTCAGAGCCCTTTCTATGGCCCAGAAGTATTCCTCCTCACTCATACCCCTCCAAGCGTATACGTCTATGCCTTCCTCCGAGAGGGCCGCCGCAACATCATCCTGTGTGGAGAGGGGATTGGATGCGGAAAGGCAGACCTCAGCTCCGCCCTCCTTCAAAGCCAGCACTAGGACGGCCGTCTCCTTCGTCACATGGAGGCACGCCCCAACTCTGATCCCATCTAGGGGCCTCTCCCTCGAGAACCTCTCCGAGATTATACCCAAGACGGGCATGTGGGCCTTGGCCCACTCTATCTTCAACCTACCCTCGTCCGCCAGACTTGGATCCTTCACCTTGGGCATGGCGCATCGCTTAGCAAGTAGCTGAGGAAATAAAAATCACTCCCTCTTAGCTATTTGGACCAGCCAGTGGTCCCCTCTCTTGACAACAGCCTTCAGTAAGTGGCCAGTCCTCTTTATCCAGTCGTAAACTTCATCCACGGACTCCTTATCGTTGATGAGGAAGTTGATGGTCTCACCGGGGGAGGCCTTCTTCACGATCTTGGCTATCTGTATTATCGGGTAGGGGCTCCTCTTTCCCCTCAGGTCGACGGTCCTCACACTCTCACCACCCTCTTTCCAAGCACCTCTTCAACGAGGGCCTCCTCCACCTCCTCATCCAGCATCTTGTACATCAGATAGGCATCCTCCCCGTCCGCGTAGTAGGAGGGAATGATCCCCAGCTTTTTGTAACCTAGGTCGTCGTACAGCTTTATGGCCGGCTCGTTGGAGACCCTCACCTCTAGGTAGACAGCATCGGCCCCGTAACCCTTCAGGCCCCTCTCAGCCTCCCCCATTAAGGCCTTACCTATGCCCTTCCTCCGGTGCTTCTTGCTCACCGCTATGGAGAGCACGTGCCCTAGGAGGATGGTCTGGTCCCTCACGTAGTAGCTCTCCACCCGGCACATTACATACCCGACTACCTTCCCATCCTCACTCTCAGCCACCAAGAAACTGTTCGGGAACCTCCTGTAATTCTCTATGAAGAAGTAACTTGGATAGTTTTCTGGCAGGAAGACCCTATTGATCCGTTCAACCTCCTCCAAGTCCTCGGGCCTGAAGGGCCTTATCCTGTAGTCTCGGGGCATCACATGGAATTTCGACGGGGTCATATATTTTAAACGAATGGTGCAGGATCTCCTATGTCGAAAATCCCACCGTCAGTGGAGGATGTAGTGGTCGAGAGTTTCGACGTGAAAGATGTGATCTATTACGAGGATAAAGTGGAATTCTCCCTCCTGGAAATGAGCCCCACCGAGACGGGACCCCTCTTCAGGAATCTCTACCACAAGCTGAGCGGTATGGGACTCGTTCCCAAGCTATTTCACGATGGGGAGGGCCTTAAGTTGCTTGTTTTCCCCGTCCCCGATAGGTTCGGGGTTAGTGAGAGGATCAGGCACGCCTTACTTGCGGCCACAGTCATCACAGTACTATTCTCCGCTTGGATCATATCGGATGGGACGGCCTCCCTCCTAAGGGAGATTGGGGTGCGCGCGAATATACTGAGCTCTACAGTGTTCCATTTCCTAGGCATACTGATCTTCCTCATGGTGCACGAGTTGGGGCACTCGCTCAAGTGGGAGGGCAGGTATGGGGTTGATCTGATGATCCCAGCTCCCCCACCTCCCTTCGGGTTCGGTACCTTGGGAGACCTGCTCCTGAGGGATAGACCGTTCATCAATAGGGAGGAGGAGCTGGATGTGGGCATCTACGGCCTCCTGGCTGGCTTAGTAGTAGGCCTCATAGTCTCCCTAGCTGGCCTCTGGGGATCCGTCCCCGTCCCCTCGGGCGTCGCTTCCACCTGGATAGAGGAGGGTAAAGCCGGGATGATGCCCACCCCCGTCGCGTTCCTCGTGCTGGAGGTGATCTTCACCCCCGGAAGCGGAAGCATGCTCCTGCTGTCCCCTCTAGCCCTGGCGGGATTGGGCGATCTCCTAATAACCTTCTTCCTGGCCATGCCGGTTCTCCCTTGGGACGGGGGTCACGTAGCCAGCTCTCTAACCCGCGGCAGGATGAGGTGGCTCGGGTGGATAGCCGTCCTCTGGGTGATACTCATCAACCCACTGCTGGGCGCTCTCATGCTGATAGCAAAGCTGATGCCAGCTTACCCCATGGTGTTGGACGAGTATAGCGAGGTGCCTCGGAGAAAGAGGAGGAGAGGATTGTTCCTATACCTGCTAATAATAATGATCTCGACGCCCATCCTCCAATAAATTAAAAACTAACTTTCCACAGGCAGAGTTGGATGGATCACGAAGATTACGATGAGAAGCTGGCGGAGAAAGAGGAGCTAGAGGAGAGAATAACCGAGCTCAGAGACCTAGTTACCAAATTGAGTGCTGAAACCGAGAAGCTAAACACGAGACATGAGACGCTTCTGAAGGGTATAGAGGACCTCCAGAGGAGGAAGTTGTCGTTGGAGGACGAGATAACTAGGAGGAGGGCGGAGCTGGGCCACATAGAGTCTCAGATAGAGGAGCTGGAGAGGGATTTGGATGTGCTCAAGGAGGGGAGGGAAAGGCTCAGGGCAGAGTATAACTCACTGGAATCTAGAAAATCTGTTCTGGAGGCGGAGGTCTCATCCTTGGAGGCCAAAATAGAATCCATGAGGAGGGAGGAGTCCTCTCTCAAGGAGAGAATAGAGGAGCTCACGAATCAGAAGCGTAAACTGGAGAGCCAGAAGACGGTTCTGTTAGGAGAGATAGAGGAACTCAGGAATATAAGGAACGATATAGCTGAGGATATAAGGAGAATGGCTGAGCAAGTCAAGGATGCCGCTCAAAACCTGATGTCCGGCAGCGGTCCACTGATAGAGGAACTCAGGAAGGTGTCGGACCTGCTCAGAGACCACAAGTCTGGACTGGGCACTCTAGCCGAGGAGCTGAGGGACCTGTCATCCTTCCTATCGGATCTAGAATCTAGGAAGAGGCTCCTAGAAACTCTTGACAGGGAGATAGAGGCGAGAAGGGCCAGGATAGATCTCCTCAGGGCCGAGGAGGAGAGACTGAGGAGGTCGATCTCCCAACTGGGCGGGAGCGGACCTAAGTCCCAAGGGGGATAAGTTAAAAATAGGGCATCCGACTAACACGGGGTATCTGCTATGAGCGCGGAGAAGGCAGAGAAGATAATCAGGGAAATAGAGGTGAAGCCCTCTATACTGGAGCAAATCAAGAAGGATGTCCAGAGATCCAAGGTGGTGACGCCTCAATCCCTCGCCATGAAGTACAATATCCGGGTGAGCGTCGCCAGAAAGCTACTGCGAAAGTTCGAGGAAGAAGGGCTTGTAATGTATGTGGACGGCAATTCGAGGATAAGAATTTATAGGGGAACCAAGGCTAAGGCCCCGAAGGAGGGGTGAACTCCTAACCCTTCTTTGTGAATTTTCCCTCCTCGGGGGTGAAACTATATTTGAGGAATAGATCTGAAGGGGTAGAGAAGTATCTTATATACATCAGATCCGGCAGTTTGCTAAAAGAAATTTCCATAGAGTTCCTCAGGCATCTCTCCCCCATCACCATAGAGAGGCTTTACAGGAGCCTGCCTATGCAGGGCATGGTGGTCAGGGATAACAGCATCATATACATATCGGCTCCAATAGACACGAGGCTGGAGAAGCCTAGGAACCGGCTGAGAAGGGGACATGTGGCCTACTCTCCCTCGAAGAAGATGGTGCTGATTGCTCTGGATGATATCAGACTCAACGAGAGCGTTAACTCTCTTGGTAGGGTCGTGGAAGGACTTGAGGAGTTGGAGAAGCTGAGGACTGGCCATATGGTGAGGTTGGAAAGGGAATGATCTCCTTCCTGTGGAAGGGATGCTCAGCCATCCTGCTCAGGGTTCAGGATCTCGTCCTGCTGATGGACCCGGGGAATCACTTCACCATAGACGAGATCCGTGGTATCACGGAGCACGTGGATGCCGTGTTCTACACCCACGAGCACACAGGACATTTCGATCCCGATTTCCTTCGTTCCCTGATAGATGAATTCTCCCCCCACATGATAGTGAATAAGGGGGTCTTCAGGACGATAAGGAGGTGGGTGGACTGGGACCGCCTGATCAAACTGAAGGAGGGGGAGAGCGCCGAGATCTTCGGGATGAGAGTCCATGCGCTAAGGGCCGTTCATCCCGGGATCCATCCGGTAGTGTTCTTACTGGAGATGGGGGGAAAGGCCGTATTTCACGGGGATAGCACGGGGTTCTCCCACATGTTCGAGGCTTTCTCCCCCGTAGATCTGGCCTTCGTACCATCAGGAAGTCCCTCACCCAACGCCAGCCCTAAGGAGGCGGTGAGGATAGTCAGGGCTTTGGTGCCGAAGGTAGTCGTGCCCTTTCACGGCGACCCCTCGGAGCTCCAAGAGGTGGAGAGGAGGATCAGGTTGGCCAACCTCAACACCGAGGTGATCATACCCGAGCTGGGGGAGCTGGTCACCCTCGAGA
>WAOH01000074.1 GCA_015521385.1 Thermoproteota archaeon | reverse complement strand
TCCTAGCCTTGACCTCATCTCCCATCAGGTTTCCGAGGGCATTGGCGAGCTTGTCGTCCCTCCGGGCTCTGGATTGAGTGAGGAGTTCGGCAGCCATTCTCACCGAGAAATAGGCGGCGCTGACCGCCTTATCGAAGCATCCGATCTCCAGATCCTTCTTCGCCTGCTCCAAGAGGAGCCTGGCCTTCACTAGGGACATCGTGGCACCCTACCTGCTCAGCAGGATGATCCCCTCGCCCTCGAACTCCCTCACCACGGGCTCGTCCTGAGTTGCCACAGTGGGGCTCAGCACACCCCGGATCCCCGACCTCCTCTCGGCCCTGGCGGCGGCCTCCATGATCCTCAGCACCAGCTCGTAGCTGTACTCATCCACCACGACCAGGACGTTGCTCTCGTAGAGCCTGTCCTCGGGGGAGGGGAGGGCTATGAGCCTGATGACCCCGGGGATCGACTCGAGCTCCCTGAGGAAGTTGGAGAGTAGCTGCCTCCACTCCCTGTCCACGGTGAGATCCACGTCAAGGGCGAGTCCCATCGAGATCAGGCACCATTTCCGGCTAATAATGTTATCTGAGTGCACGTGATGGGAAATCGCGCGCCTCAAGGGAAGCTAGTCGTGGCGGATTTGTACCACTCCTCACCGGCTCGCACGCGAGTGTCGAGACCACCCCAAGTGAGGTCGGGGTCCGCGTCTGAGGGATTACCGTAAGCGAACCATGAACGAATGACGAAGGTTCCTGGCCAGTCAATGAGCGATGCGAGTGAGAGTATAGTCCCCTGAAAGCTTCATCGGTACCGAAGCGATGATTTTTAACCACTCGGCGGAGCGGAACCGGGTGGAGCTGGATGAGGGTCAAGGAGATCTTGGGGGAGAAGGTCATAGCTCTGGACGGCGAGTTCGTAGGCGAGGTGGAGGATCTGGAGCTGGACGATGATTGGAGGGTTAGGTGGCTCATCGTGGGTCTGGAGAGAAGCGTCGCAAAGAAGCTGGGGTCCAAGTTCGGGTTCAGGGCCAGGGCCAAGGTCCCGGTGGAGATAGTGAGGGGAGCGAAGAAGTACGTGACCCTCTCGCTGGAGGGCGATGACCTGTATTCCAAGATGGAGAAACTCTGATCATCACGAACGAATAAAAGTTCCATCATCCATATTACCCGGTGAATGCGGTGAAGAAGCTGGTCTACACGTATGATGAGGCGGACCCCCAGAACAGGAAGCTGTTGGGTGGTAAGGGCGCCGGGCTGGTGCTGATGTACAAGCAGGGGCTACCCGTGCCCCCTGGTTTCACCATCACCACCGAGGCGTGCAGGGAGTTCTACCGGAGGGGTGAGAAACTCCCGGAGGGACTGATGGATCAGGTAAGGGAGGCCATGAGGTGGCTGGAGTCCAAGACGGGAAAGAGGTTCGGCGATCCCTCCAACCCCCTGCTCGTGTCGGTGAGGAGCGGCGCTCCGGTCTCCATGCCGGGGATGATGGATACCATACTCAACTTGGGGATAAACGACGAGATAGTCGAGTCCTTAGCTAGGATGACCGATGAGAGGTTCGCTTACGACGTGTACAGGCGGTTCCTCCAGATGTTCGGCACCACGGTCCTGGGGTTGGACAGGAAGATCTTCGATGACATCTTGGAGGAGGTCAAGGCACGGAGGGGCGCAAAGACGGACGCCGATCTCTCGGCCGAGGACCTGAAGGAGGTCGTGAGGAGGTACAAGGAGGTCTTGGGTGACAGGTTCCCTCAGGATCCGTGGAAGCAGCTCGAACTCGCGATAGAGGCGGTCTTCAGGTCCTGGAACTCTCCCAGGGCCGTGTATTACAGGAAGGCCAACAAGATAACGCCCGACATAGCTGATGGAACTGCCGTCAACGTGGTGGCCATGGTCTACGGGAACATGGGCTGGGACTCCGGCACGGGCGTCCTCTTCACCAGGGACCCGGCCACCGGCGAGAACGTGTTGTACGGGGAGTTCCTGCCCAACGCCCAGGGAGAGGACGTAGTGGCGGGGATAAGGACCCCGAAGAGCATAGAGGACCTGCGCAGGGAGAGACCCGACCTCTACCGGCAGCTTTACGAGATGGCGAAGAAGCTGGAGAGGGTCAAGAAGGAGGTTCAGGACATAGAGTTCACCATCGAGAGGGGGAAGGTGTACCTGCTCCAGACAAGGAACGGGAAGATGACTCCCCTGGCCAGGGTGAAGACCGTAGTCGACATGGTCAGGGAAGGCCTGCTCACGAAGGAGGAAGCTCTGGCCAGGGTGAAGCCCGAGCACATCACCGGGCTCCTCTATCCCAGGATAGACGAGAGATATTTGAGGGAGAAGGGCATAGAGCCCATAGCTAAGGGGTTGAACGCCTCTCCTGGGGCCGCTACAGGTAAGGTGGTCTTCGACGCCGACACCGCTGTGGAGTGGGCCGAGAGGGGTGAGAAGGTAATCTTGGTGAGGGAGGAGACCAAACCTGAGGACGTCCACGGCTTCTACGCCGCTCAGGGCATACTCACGAGCAGGGGTGGGATGACCAGCCACGCCTCGGTAGTGGCCAGGGCTATAGGGAAGCCAGCCGTGGTCGGCGCCGAGGACATTAGGATAGATCCCGAGAGGAGGGAGTTCAGGATCGGCGACTTGGTCGTGAGGGAGGGGGACGTCGTAACCATCGACGGGTTCACCGGCAACGTGTACCTGGGCGAGATCCCGACAGCCAAGAGCGAGCTCCCCGAGGAGTTCTTCGAACTCCTGAGGTGGGCCGACGAGGTGAGGAGGCTCGGTGTGAGGGCCAACGCCGACACTCCGGAGGACGCGAGAATAGCCAGGGAGTTCGGAGCCGAGGGGATAGGGCTCCTGAGGACTGAAAGGATGTTCAGGCAGCCGGAGAGGCTCGAGATCTTCCAGAGGGTTATAATGGCCAGGGATGAGGAGGAGAGGAGGGAGGCGCTGAAGCATCTGATTCCCCACCTCAGGAAGGACTTCCTGGAGATATTCAGGGTGATGGAGGGCCTGAAGGTCACGGTTAGGCTGTTCGACCCGCCGCTGCACGAGTTCCTGCCCAGCGCCGAGGAGCTGCTAGAGAGGATATGCGAGGCCAGGCTTCAAGGCAGTGAGGAGGAGGTGAGGAGGCTGGAGAGCGTGCTGAAGAGGGTCAGGGAGCTGAGGGAGGCCAATCCGATGATGGGACACAGGGGAGTGAGGCTGGGGGTCACAAATCCGGAGATATACGAGGCCCAGACCAGGGCGATAGCCGAGGCCTACTTGGAGCTCAGGAAGGAGGGCAAGGACCTCCAACTCCAGATAATGATACCACAGGTGTGCGATTACCGTGAGATAAGGTACGTGAAGGAGCACGCGATAAAGCCGGTGCTCAAGGAGCTCGGCGTGAACGCGGCGATAGGCACGATGATCGAGGTGGTCAGGGCCTGCCTCACCGCGGATAAGATAGCTGAGGAGGCCGAGTTCTTCAGCTTCGGCACTAACGACCTGACCCAAGGGACGTTCACATTCAGCAGGGACGACGTGGAGAACAAGTTCATGCACGACTACCTTGAGAAGGGCATACTGGACTTCGACGTCTTCCAGTCCCTCGACTTCGATGGGGTTGGGGAGCTCATGAGGATAGCCGTGGAGAAGGGGAGGGGTGCGAACCCCAAGTTGGAGATAGGCATATGCGGTGAGCACGGTGGTGATCCGAGGAGCATAGAGTTCTGTCACCGCATAGGCCTGGACTACGTGAGCGCCTCACCCTACAGGGTACCTGTCGCTAGGCTGGCGGCAGCCCACGCAGTGCTGAGGGAGAAGGGGGTGGAGTTCCCGGCTTACTGATCTCTCCCTTTTCCGTTATCCCTGTACCCCTCCTCCCTCGCTCGATTACCCCTAGAACCTATCCTTCTCGAGGAGGACCTGAAGTACACCCAAGTGGCTATCACGGAGGTCAGTATCAGGCCGAAG
>WAOH01000073.1 GCA_015521385.1 Thermoproteota archaeon | reverse complement strand
CGAGTATGCTGTCGACCGCTATGCCAAATCTGAAGGCGACCCCCATCTCCAGAAGCCTCTTCCTGAAGTTCATGAGGACCCTGTAGCCCCCATCGCTTCCCATGTGCCTTATCCTGAAGGGGATCAGCAGTAGGCCGGCTCTCAGCGCCTTGCTCTTCAACCTCTCGATGGCCTCCCTGTCCTCACCGTACACCCTCTTAGGAGCTCCTAAATCCAGGAAGACCTTGTCCACGTAGTCTATCAGCTCCCAGACGGCCTTCTCACCGATCACGCTGGCCAAGTCACCACCCACATCCTTGGTTAGGTTGAGCTTGCCGTCGCTGAAGGTCCCCGCCCCACCGAATCCCGACACTATGTCGCAGACTGGACACGCGAGGCACTTGCCCACGCTCTTCAGGGGGCACTTCCTGCCCTCCAGATCCTTACCGAGTTCGATCACGAGGACGCTCGACTCCGGTGCAAGCCTCTTTATCTCCATGGCGGCGAAGAGACCGGTCGGTCCCGCTCCGACTATAATTACATCCCACTCGCTCAACGGTTTCCCTTTCGGATCCCTTCAGGTGAGTGATAATAAACCCTTCTCTCTGGAGAGGTAGGAGAGGGTCCCTAAGTAGTCTCCATCCAGTGTGAGCACATCGGTCGCCTCCGGATCCACGCACTTGGGGAACACGGGCCCCCTCTCCCTCATCCTGAGTAGATCCCCGTAACCCAGCATGTCGTTGAACGCGGGAACGACCACGAGGGTTCGGGGTAGGAAGTCGCAGGTGGTCTCGGCGATGAGCCATACAGGTACCTTGCCGAGTCCTCTTATCGGAATAGCCGGATGAACATGACCCATCACCCCGAAGTCGTACTCAGAGGACTCGGATGGAGGTAGCGCGTGGCCGTGGAACACCCAAACCTCCCCCAAGGGGAAGCCCCTGGGCCCCTTGACGTCGCAGGACCCGCCGACCACGCTCACTATGCCCCCATCGTGGTTCCCGACCGTCAGCACCCTCTTTGTGAAGGCTCCCGAGATCTCCTCCATGAACCTCCTCACCCTGAATCCGGAGGAGAGACCTATAGAGTGCTTCAAGTCCCCGGCTATGACCAATCCCTCAGCTGGCCCCAGGGAGAGGAGCTTCCTGGCTAGGTGCTCGGTCCTGTCCGGTATGTAGACTCCCTCCTTGGCGAGCTCCAGCTCGAATCCCAGGTGGAGATCAGCTACGAGAATCCACCTCTCCCCATCAACCTTTATCTCTAGGGCGGGGCTTCCCCATATGGGCTCCATCGTGGTGAGGTGTGGTGACGGACTTAAAAGGTATGAGATGCTGGCCGAGCTCCCATGGGGCAGCGCTCTCAAGGCCCTCAAATCAGCCCTGCGAGGAGGGGTCGAGAAGCACGTCTTCAGGCCCAGCGGTAAGCACATATACGTGGTCAGGGGCCCCACGGGCTCCCACTTGGTGATGGGCGAGCTGGCGTGCTCCTGTCTGGATTACTACCTGAATGTCGTAATCAGGGGCAAGAGGAAACTGTGCTATCATATCGCCGCGGTCGCCATATCGGAAGAAGAGAAGACTTTCACGGTTGTAGAGCATAGAGATCCGGAATTCATAGGAGTAATAAAGGGAGTACTCTCCTCCGAGGGTTTAGACCCGGACCCGTAATCGTTGATAGGCGAAGCCTTTTTATCTCTCAATTGTCCCTTTCGACGTAAGTGGTGATGATGGAGGTCGAGGAGGAACTCGATAGGGAACTACTTTCAACATACCACAGGAGAATACTGAAGGAGATCGTGGCCAAGAAGATAGCGGGAGACATCCTCTTCAGCCAGAACATAGGATTGGCCATGAGGAAGTGGAGGGAGTATTTCGGCATTAAGCAAAGCGAGTTGGCTAGGCTGCTGGGAGTGTCCGCATCCGTGGTTTCGGACTACGAATCCAGCAGGAGGAAGAGCCCGGGATCCCTCGTCCTCAGGAGATTCATAATGACCCTCCTCGATGAGGATGAGAAGAAGGGGGGTGCCGTGATAAGGACCCTGGTCCGAACGACCGGGATGATCCCCCTCCTCTCGAGCGTCATTGACATGAGCGAGTTCACCCTTCCCATAGAGCTGGAGAAGTTCCTCGAGGTGATAGAGGGTAGGATAGTTGTGGAGGCCCCTCAACCCACCTACATACACGGGTATACTGTCATAGACAGCATCAAGGCCATACTCAGCCTGAGCGGATCCGACTTCATGAGGCTCTTCGGCACGTCCACCGAGAGGGCCCTGATCTTCACGAAGGTATCTGCCGGGAGGAGCCCCATGGTGGCCCTCAAGGTCATAGACATAAGGCCCAGCCTCGTGGTGCTTCATGGGCCGCAGCCGGATAACGTGGACAAGCTAGGTATGAAGCTGGCCTCCACCATGAGGGTACCCCTGGCCGTTTCCATGATAGAGGACATTTACGAGCTGGTGGAAAGGCTCAGGGAGTTAACTGGCTGATCAGCCAGCTAGGATGGCCCCCACTATTACCAGAACGGAACCCACCAATCCCTCCATACCGAGATTTTCACCGAGCAAGAGCCCCAGAACGACTGCCGAGGCGGGCTCCACGTTCGACACTATGCCCGCGGTGCCGGCCTCCACCTCACCCACACCTTTGGCGTGGAGGTAGTAGGCTAGGAAGGAGGTGAATATTCCCAAGTAGAGCACCGAGGCCACGAACGGTGCGTTCAACTCATACCTGTCGATGAAGAGGAAGGGGGCCAGTTCGAGGGCCGACCAGGGCTGAGGCCCTAATCCAACCTCCAAGGCGGAATATCCGGAGATCATAAGCTTTCTCGCCATCAGGATTATCCCGGAATACGCCAGACTGCTTCCCAAACCGAAGAGGATCCCTCCCGGATTTGGATCCCCTATGTTCGGGAGCTGGGTCATGAAGGCGCCCACCCCAGCTAGGATCAGGGCTGCCACCTTCCTCCTCGTTATTCTCTCACCTAGGAATACGGAGGCGAACAGGACGACGAGCGCAGGAGCCGTATAGAGGAGGACAGCCGCTATCCCCATGCCCGAGAGCATCACGCTGAACATGTAGGTGAGGAACAGGGGCCCCGTGAATAACAGGCCCAGGAGCATGAGATTCCTATCGAAAACCCTCCTACGGAGTACTATCAGGGCGAGGACTGCGCTGACGATTGCCCTGAACGCGCTAATGGAGGCCGGACCTGCTCCAGCTGACAGGGCGATCTTCGTGGCGACGCCTATCGTTCCCCATAAGAAGGCCGCCGCGGCGATGTAGATCCTGCCGTCGACCAATGGAAACACCCATGTATCCGAAGGCCACGTATGGGGAGCGGGACCCTTTGAGGCTACTGTCGTATGGTGTTTATTACGCTTTCCCACAACTCAGAGATCGATGAGGAAGGAAGTCGCGACCGTACCCCTGATCATGCTGCTGGCCCTCTCCCTGACATCGTTGGGGGCCGTCCCAATTAGGGCAAAGGTTCCCATATACGTTCCCGCTAACCTGCCCGTCACCGGAACAGTGTGCCTCCCCTCGGCGTTAGCTGCGGGCCTTAAGGCCAAGCTCTACGTTGATAACGCCTTCGTGGATGAGGGAGCGGCAGATGAGATCGGGTGCTACAAGGTCACGATAAAACCGCTCACCCCGGGCAGGCACGAGCTCTACGCCGAGATCTACAAGGGAGGTACAAAGGTAGCCGAGATATCCGCTGAGGTAATAGCGATCAAGGGGATGATAACGGTCAGACCCGATCCCCTCGCCACCCTGAAGAGGGGTGAGACGAGGGAGGTATCGCTGTTCATAGAGAACAGGTCTCCCGTGAACATGAGTAACGTGAGAGTGGAGATAGAGGCGCCGTTCCCGATCTACGCTGAGCGCATGACTAGGATCAGGAGCTTCGCGGTCAGGGGCTCTATAGGGGACTTAGAAATCAATGGGACCAAGGAGATTAGGATGGAGCTAGCGGTTCCCTCCAACCTCAGACCGGGCACCTACACCCTCAAGATAAATATGACGTACGAGGTGGGAGAGTCTACCTACTCGGCCCCGCTCAGCGTCTCCGTGATCGTATCCCAGGAAGGAGGAGGTACGATGACGACCCGGCAGCAGACCACTCAGGCCACTTTCACTACCACCTCAAGTGTAGAGAGCACCACTACGCCCGAGATCCGGGCGGAACCCACGCCAGCCTGGCTATTCCTGCTGATGGTCTTCGTAGGCGCGCTGGTGGTCGGCTTAGTGCTCTGGATGGTGACCAGATCTCGCTGAATCGATGGATAAACGTTAAAATTCCTAATTTCCCCCCTCCCGGGGGAGAGCATGGTCGAGATAGAGGAGATAGGCGGAGAGCTTAGAATGGAGAGGATCGGAGCTCACAGTCACATAAAGGGCCTCGGTCTGGACGAGAGCGGTAAGGCGAAACCGGTGGCGGACGGGCTCGTCGGGCAAACGAGGGCTAGGGAGGCAGCCGGTCTGGTCGTGATGATGGCGAAGGAGGGAAAGCTGAGCGGAAAGGCGGTGCTGTTGGCTGGCCCTCCCGGCACCGGTAAGACCGCCATAGCCGTGGCGATGGCCAGAGAGCTTGGAGAGAACGTCCCGTTCATCCAGCTCAGCGGATCCGAGATATACAGCACCGAGAGGAAGAAGACGGAGGTCCTGATGGAGGCCATGAGAAAGGCGATAGGCGTCAAGGTCAGGGAGCTGAGGAAGGTCTACGAGGGGGAGGTCAAGGAGCTGGATGTGAAGATGGGATCTAGCCCCTACAACCCCT